>CADBNX010000309.1 GCA_902796115.1 uncultured Eubacteriales bacterium | reverse complement strand
GGCCCGTTCCGGCTTCTCCTCCCGCTGAAAGCAATCCGCAGTCAAGGTCCAGCAGGGAAGCGGAAAGCAGAAACAGCACCCGGGAGGGGATTCCCTGCCTTGGCAGTTCAAGCATAAGCACGCCCCGGCCGCCGCAATAGGCTTCCGTCTGAAACAGGGCTTTCTGCCGCGGAGCCATGGTAAAGCGATCCACCGCGATCCGTATCTGCCGCAGAGCTTTGCCGCCCGCGACGACTGTTTCACCGAACCGGATATCGGAAGCGTGCTTCACGTCCCCTCCTTCTCCGTACAGCGCGTCCACGGCTTCCAGCGTTTCCTTCCCGAAACCCATTTCCTCCGAAAGCAGACGCATATGATGCCGGAAAACCCCCGCCCACGCGGTACCAGCGATCACCGCCCGGTTCCGGTCCCCGGCGGGGCGCAGATAGGTATGGTCATTTCCGGAACCATCCGGGTCGTCATACAGCCTGACCACGAAGCTGCCCTTGAACTGCAGCTGCGCGCGCAGTACGGCGACGCTGTCCGTTTGGATTTCCGGCATGATCACCGCTTCCGCTTCATCCCACGCCTCGGGGGAACGCGGATCCCACCGCAGCCAGGATTCGAGACTTTCCGGAAAAGAAAACACACGCCGCCGCACGTCCAGTTTGACACGTCCGTACCCGCGGGTGGTTCTCGCCCCCAAAGAAATGCCGCCCCGCTGCTCCGCCGTGGCCAGCATTTCTTCCGTCAGGGCGCGCATCTCACTGCCGGCGCCGGGTTCGTTCACTTCCAACACCGCCTGGTAAAAGCAGTCCGTCTCGACGGTCTCAAAATCATATTTTCCGCTGCCGTCCACAACGCCGTCGTCATTCAGGCGCACGCCGTCACGAATGGAAATACGGATATCCTTTTCTTCGCCCGTGAATCGTGCGTCGGAAACCAGGATGCAGCTTTCCGCCATGCGCGTGTCCTGATCCTGTGTTTTGATGCTGCCGAAGAGCCTGTCTCCTTTCTGCGCGGGAAGCAGCGTCCGAAGCACACCCGCCAGGCTGCTTCCGGGGATAAAGGGAAGGCCTCTTCCGTCCAGAATCAGGTCGCTGTCAGAATTTGCACCCTCTCCGGAGGATATCCTCATCGGTGATTGCTGATAGATTCTCAGCAGGTAGACTGTTTGATCGCACACGGTCAGGCGTTCTCCTTTCTGTCCCGGGTAAAATAGCATGCGTGCACATACTGCATGAGCGGTTCCTTCCAATGGGACATCAGCTGCGCTGCTGCAGGCTGATCTTTCAAAAACCGATCACGCAGTTCAGGATCATCGTTCAGGATCGTCGAAATCATATCCTCGGCGCTGCCGGTTTCCCCGTAGAAATCCCGGAACAGCTCACGGGCGATCTTCTGAATGCTCTCGTCGATCCGCTGCGCGCCTTCCTGCCTCTCGCTGTCACTGTAACCCTGTATGGCCTGCAGAAGCTCTCCCGGGCTTTTGCAGAAGCGGGCGTCGTTCCGGATGCGGCCGAGCAGGCCGCTGTACCTGGGCATATTCAGGCGGTTTTTCTTTTTCCGGAACAGCTGTTCCGCATAACCGCGCATCGCGCTTCTGCCGTCCCGGATCAGCAGCGCGCGCTTCATCGCCCGCACGGATTCCGTGTCGCACGCTTCCTCAAACACATGATCCACCGCGGCATCGTCCGCGTTTTGCGGCATTTCCCGCGCCGTCATCAGCCTGACGCAGCCCATTCCTTCCTGACGGTATCCCCCGATACGGATTTCCCGCGGAAGCGTTCTCCCGTCTGACACAAACCGGAATACGCTTCCGGCGCACGCCGCGATCATCTGCGGTTTCCACAGCCCCCAGCTGTTCTGAAAACCACCGATTCTGTGAAACAGGCAGTAATCCTGATCGGAGGGTTCCGCCGGCAGCCCCGTCTCCGCGGCGATGGCTTTGCGGATGTGCCGATCATCCGTATTCCGGATTCCGTCCGCGCTGAGCACCGCGTCCGAGCAGAGCATCGCGTATACGGCTTCTCCGGGTTTTGTTTCCACCGTCGCGCATCGTTCCGGAACAGTGAACACCCTGTACAGCTTCAGCGCGGCGTACTGCGCGCTGCGGCTGTGTCCGAGATGCGTCTCCGGTCGGTTCAGAAGCGATAATACCGTGTCATACAGATCCGACGGTAGCGTCACCCTGCCCGCGTATACCATTCCCGCGTCC
>CADBNX010000308.1 GCA_902796115.1 uncultured Eubacteriales bacterium | reverse complement strand
GTCTGAAGAAAATGGGTTTGCCTTTTCGGCAGGGGTATTGTTGCACATTCCGGCTTTGTTAGTCAAGGCTATCTTCGCCGGTACACCCCCGCATAAGGCAGGCGCTTATTCCGCGTCCTTGATGCGGGCCATCGCCTTGGCGATCGCTTCCTTGACTTCCGGCACCTTTTCCACCTGATACTGATATTTCATATGCGTCTTGGCCTGAGAACGGCCCATCACGGCAAGCGCTTCCGCCGCGTGGATGCGCTTTTTGTCATCCGTGCTGTGCAGCAGGGTGACCAGGTTGTTATAGGCGCCCTCATCCATGCATTTGCCGAGCGCGTCGATGGCCATGAGCGCAATGGACTGATCCTTATTTTCCGTTAAAGCAGTCAGTTTGCCGGCCTTGTTTTTCTTTGCCAGTTTCTCCAATTTTTCCGCGTTGATTCCGAACATTTCAGACATCCTCCTTTTTCCGGCGGAGTACACCGCCCCTTACGGGTACTATTATAGCAGAAAATCGGCGCTGTGGCGCATAAAATTGTGGCAATAAATGAACAAATCTTGTATTGACATTTTCGGTATAATAGGAACAGCACTTTCCGGGCGGCAGCCCTGAAAGCACTTCCCATGAGAAGGAGTGATCTGCATTGGATCTGAAAGAACGGTTCCTGCGCTATGTCGCCGTGGATACGGCAAGCGACGAAGCGTCCGATACCTGCCCGTCCACGGAACGGCAGAAAAACCTGGCGCGTCTGCTGGTGAAAGAGATGCGTGACGCCGGCATCGCGGACGCGTATATGGACGGCGACGGGTATGTATACGGCCATATCCCGGAAAACACGCCCGGACAGCCCGCCATCGGCCTGATCGCCCACATGGACACGGTGGATAATGTCCCCTCCGGCGGCATACGCCCCCGCAGCGTCCGCTACGAAGGCGGCGATATCGTGCTGAACGGGGAAAAGAACATCCTGCTGCGGGAAACGGATTTTGAGGCGCTCTCCTCCCTGCGCGGGCAGGAGCTCATCGTGACGGACGGAACCACGCTGCTCGGGGCGGACGACAAAGCGGGCATCGCCGTGATCATGGATACGGCGGAAAAGCTCCTTCGCGATCCCTCGATCCCGCACGGCAGGGTCTGCATCGGCTTTACCCCGGACGAAGAAATCGGCCGCGGCGCGGACCGTTTCGACCTGAACGCCTTCGGCGCGGACTTCGCCTATACGCTGGACGGGGACCGGCCGGACTGCATTGAGTACGAGAACTTCAACGCGGCCTCCGCGGCCGTCGCCATCCGCGGCCGCTCCATTCATCCGGGCAGCGCGAAGAACAAAATGCTGCACGCGGTGAAGCTCGGCATGCGCTTTCAGGAAATGCTCCCGCCCTTCGAATGCCCGGAGCATACGGAAGGCCGGGAAGGCTTCATCCATATGACCGCCTTCAGCGGCACCGAGGAAAAGGCGGAGATCCGGTACATCCTGCGGGATCACGACGCCGGAAAGCTTGAAAAGAAAAAGGAACGCCTGCTCGCCGCCGCGGCGTTTCTGAACGCGGAATACGGCGACGGCACCGTACGGGTCGAAATCCGGGACAGCTACCGGAATATGCTGGAAATCATCCGTCAGCATCCGGAGGTGATATGCCGCGCGGAGGACGCCATCCGCAAAGCCGGCCTCACCCCCCAAAGCAAGCCCGTGCGCGGCGGCACAGACGGCGCCCGTCTCAGCTTCATGGGGCTGCCCTGCCCGAACCTGGGCACCGGCGGCGGCAATTATCACGGCGTGTACGAATACGTATCCGTCGACGGCATGAAAAAAGCCGCGGAAATCTGCCTGGAGCTTATTCTGGCACGGTGATCCCGTATACCCTCGCCGCGGTTTTCCAGAGGATCTGCTCCTCTTCCGCCGCGGTCAGTTTCATTTCGTGAAAACGTTTCAGTTCCTCCGCCGTATCCCACATCGGATAATCCGTGCCGAAAATGCAGCGCTCCGCGCCCCAGATCCGCACAAGCCGCGCGCCGGCTTCGGGTGTCATGGCATACAGGGAGGATGAGGTATCCACACACATCTGCGCAAACCCGCTTAGCTTCTCCGCCGCTTCCTCCCACAGGGACCAGCCGCCGAAATGCGCACCGATCACGCGCAGACGCGAAAAACGCTTCAGCACCGGCACCAGCCGGTCCGGATTGGAAAAATCATAGCGCGGATCCCCGGTATGGATCAGCACCGGCAGATCCATCTCCTGGCAGATGGAAAACATCGTTTCGCACACCGGATCATCCAGCCGGAAGCGCTGAAAATCGGGATGCAGCTTCACGCCGTGCAGTCCGAGCGCAATCAGGTCTTCGATATCGGCCCGCACGTCCTCCGCCCGGGGATGCAGCGTGCCCAGCCCCGTAAAGCGGTCCGGGTTTTCCTTCATCGCTGCCGCGATGAAGCGGTTGATGGAGCGCACCTGCTGCGGCGCAGTCGCGACGGAATGGATCACGGCATGCGATATGCCGGCCTTCCCGTGTTCCTCCGCAAGGCCGCCGGGCGTACCGGGGCAGCGCACCGGGATCCCATAAAAGCTCCCGATCGCTTCCACCGCCTTCAGCGCAATTTTCTCCGGATAAACGTGGCAATGCGCGTCAATAATGGTCATACAGACAGCTCCCTTACGCACCACATCTTCGTTTCGCCCAGTTTCATATCCACCCGGATCTGCGTAACATTGTGCCCGTAGTACCGCTTTTCATATACCTCGTACGGCGAGCAGGGAGATTTGAAATATACCGTGCGCTCGCCGTCCTCCCGGGCATGCACCGTCACAAAATTCTCATTGGCGTACAGCACGTCGTCCGTATGCAGGAACAGGTGGCATCCGCTCCACTCGGCAAGCGAGGCAAGCAATTCGCTGCGCAGGACGCGGCTTGCGCAGTACACGCTGGTGTATCCGTCCATTTCACGCAGCGCATACGCGGCGGAGCCGTCGTGGCAGTACCGGCCGAGCACCGCCGCGTTTTCGTCCTCAATGAAGAAGCAGGGGTTCACATAGGCCGGCGGCAGCGCGGTGGGCGCCATCCAGACGTTGCTGTGCACCGCGCGGTCGATGGCGCCGTAGCGGAAACGCGGCTTCGCGCCGCGCACCGCAGGATGCGCCTGCGGATCCACGGTGAAATACGGCAGATAGGTGCCCGGCGCCCGTTTCACCTTCATGCCGACGGTTTTTGCGATGTTCTTTTCGTCCATCGGGCGCTCCGCGTCCCAGTCGATGAAGCCCGGCGCGTACAGCCATACCACCGTCGCGCGGTTTTTCCGCGCCTTCGCGGCGATTTGGGCCCGCTGCCGGTCGGAGAGCACGAAGGCGTTGATCATCACATACATTTTATAATCCGGCATGGCGGGGTCGGGAAGATCGTCCAGGAAATAATAATCCACCGGCGCGCCGATGCGGCCCAGATCGCTGGTACGGTACAAATCGGCGACCAGCTTCGTCGTCAGGGCGGATACCACGTGTACGGACGCCGCGTCGTACACAAGCGCGATCTCGTTCTTTTTCGTGCGGTCCAGGCTGTAGGCGAAATCCGCGATCTCCTGCTGCCGGCGGAACAGCTTCAGGATGCCCGGATCGTTGTACCACTCCCCGCCCATATCGAACCACCAGGCGTGGATGTCCTCGCAGATATCGCGCGCGAATTCACGCTTGAGCAGCGTTTCCGTATCCGCAAGGGAATACAGGCCCATCGAATCGCGCTGCGCCCACAGCGGGATCAGATGCGTGCGGTCGTCGTCCTCGCTGATGAACATCATATTGTGCAGGCGGAAGGAATCCTGCATTTCCCGCTGCGCCACGATGCCGCCCGGCTCCCGGTTGTTGTACACCCCGGGCGCGGCCAGGAAATCCACCGCGCCGGACCGCATGATCTTCGGCGTGCCGGTACAGGTGCCCGCGTTGTAAACGTCAGAGCAGCCGAAGGAGCCGTAAAACGCGCCCACGAGCAGATCCGGAAAGCGTGACTTGAGCGTACGGGCAAAATGGATCACCGTATCGGCCGTTCCCTCATGCCACGCGTCGAAATAATCCGCCGTATTGCGGTACCGGTTCGCGTTCAGGAATACGCCGATCGTGGGATCGGGCGTATCCAGCGGCACGGCATCCTTTCCGCCGCGCACGGAATGCCCGCTGTTCAGGTCCGCCTGGATGCGCATGTCGCAGCGTACCGCCGCGTCGCGCGCTTCCGGCGGGGGGATGAGCGGTTTTTCAAAGCTCGCGTCGGGGATCCCCCAGGCTTCGCGCAGTCTCTCCCGCGTGCCGTATTTCGCGCGCAGGTACCGTTCAAACTGTTTGCGGAAGGGCTCCGAAAAATCGCCCCACGCGCCGTCCGCCGTTTCCTGGCCCTGCGGATAATACCATTCGCTGGTTCCGCCGGCGCACAGGAAAAAGCCGATCACACGCTCAAAGCAGGGCAGCGAGGCCAGCGCGTCGAAAAACTCCCGCAGCGCCGCGTCCGCGTCCCTTCTCCAGGCTTCGGAGCACAGGGACGGCATGCCCTCCAGCTGCACGCCGCGCGCCACCGTGGTCACCATCACCGGACGGTGGGATCCGTCCGAAAAGGTGAGCATTTCCTCCGGATGGCTGTTCACCCACGCGGGCGGCGGCGCCACGTTCAGCCGCAGCATCACATACGCGTCCGGCGCGGCCTCCAGCAGCGTATTCAGCCCTTTCAGCGTGTATTCGAGCCCGTTCTCCTTTACGGGCGGGTTGCCCTCGCAGTAGGGATAATCCTCGTTTTTTCCGCCCGGATTGTTCCAGGAGGTCATCGCGTTGATGTAAAACAGCCGGATCCCCGCCTGCCGCAGGTCGCGCAGGTACTGCAGGTTTTGTGTGCGCACCGTCACCGCCATCGGCGGAAGCGGCTTCCCGTCCACCATCATTGCCATTTCGCCGTGATACCGTTCCACATGTGCTTTTGCCATTCGGTTTTTCCTCCCGTCCGGGCGGGCCCGTTTTCCGGGTGCCGCTTCTTTTTTATGATCCGTTCCGCGCGAATGCAGACGCAGTTCCCTGCCGTTCATTCCTCCGAAAGCGCGCCGAGCACCCGCGTCACGTCACCGCGGATCACAAGCCCCGCCCTGCGGTCGGCCGGCGTGGGCGTGCGGTTGATCACCACCAGGTCCTTTCCGCCGAAATAATCCAGGAAAGACGCCGCGGGCTCCACCGTCAGAGACGTGCCGGCCACGATCAGCGTATCAGCCCCGGATATTTCGCGGCACGCGCCGATGCAGACATACCTGTCCGGCGCTTCTCCGTAGAGTACCACCGACGGCCTGATCACCCCGCCGCAGCGGGCGCACCGGGGAATGCCTTCCGATTTCAGGATGGTTTCCATCGGATAGGACGCCCCGCAGTCCATGCAGGCGTTTTCATGTACGGAGCCGTGGATCTCATATACCCGCCTGTTTCCGGCTTTTCTGTGCAGCCCGTCGATGTTCTGCGTCACGATCCCGCGCAGCACGTCCTGCTTCTCCATTTCGTACAGCCAGGCATGCGCGGCGTTGGGACGGGCGTCCGGAAACAGCAGATGCGAGCGGTAATAATCAAAAAACGCTTCCGGGTGCAGATAAAAAAACGTTTTGCTCAGGATGATCTCGGGATCCGGCCCATCCGTTTCCCGACGGTACAGCCCATTCCCGGACCGGAAATCCGGGATCCCGCTCGCCGTGGATACGCCGGCGCCGCCGAAGAACACCAGTCGCCGGGTGCGCGCGATGACGTCGCGCAGGCATGGCAGCGCCTCGCTTTCAGACAGAATCCTTCTTCTGCGCCCAGCATTCGTTGACCGTGCTTCCGTCCCTGTATGTCGGCTCACAGGCATCGTCCCCCTCCTCCCGAGGTTCCCGATCGGCCCATTCCATTTCTTTGCGTTCTTTTTTCGGATCGCATTCCGTCATAGAACTCATCTCCCTGCCGTTTCCATATCTCCGCCGTCTTTTGCTGCCGGCCCTGCCGCGGACCGGGAGTTTTCCGGCACCGCCATTCTACACCCATCCCGCCCGAACCGCAACGGGATTCCCAAAGCCGTGCCTCACCCCTGTACCTCAAGTTCAAAGTGCGGCCCTTTTTTTTGTGCGCATTTTCGACTTGCGTCAAACTGCGTTTTTTCGCATAATATTTTTATTCAGT
>CADBNX010000307.1 GCA_902796115.1 uncultured Eubacteriales bacterium | reverse complement strand
CCTGTGATTTTGCCCTGCAAAATCACATCGCGGCTTTTCGAAAGAGCGGCCGTTTCGCAGGGGTGGTACGCGGAGGGGACGTGCGTCCCATCCGCGCACTGTTCAGTAACGAAAAGAAGGCGCGCCAAACCGGCCGCCTCCCCGGGGGCTTCCGCCCTTCAATGCCCGCTGGCTGATTTTACTTGTCTTGCTTCTGAGCGTTTTCACATTTCTGGTTGGCTACGCCGCAGGAAGTCTTGCAGGCGCTCTGGCAGGAAGTCTGGCATTCGCCGCATCCGCCCTTCTTGGCGCTCTCGCACAGCTCACGGGTTTCAAGTGTCTTGATTCTGGTCATCGTACGCTCTCCTTTGCCTGAATCAGCGGCAGAGCCGCTGTTATGAACCGAAGAAATACTACCATTATTCGGACGCAAAGTCAAGAAAAAGCCGAAAACCAAAATAATTTTCGGAATCCGGTTGACAGATATTGGAATCGATGTTATTCTGTTTATATGAAAAAACGTTTTTTCTTACCGAAGAGGGGGGTGAACGTGGGGATGGTTACGATCCGGGATGTGGCAAAGCGCGCCGGCGTCACGATCGGCACGGTTTCCCGCGTTTTCAACCATTACCCGAAACTGCTTCCCGAAACGGTGGAAAAAGTGGAGCGTGCCGCCCGTGAGCTGCGCTATATCCCAAACGCGAACGCGCGGAGCCTGTCATCCAAACGGCCTCCGAACCTGTGCCTGATCGCCTCCGGCCTGCTCGGCGGGGACGACCGGGACGCCATGACGGGCATCTGCCTGAAGGGCATCCTGGAATATACCACCTCAAACGGCCTTGAAATGTCGCTATACTGTACGGATTCGCAGACCCAGACACAGATGAGCTTTACGGATTACTGCCGCAGGCACGCGGTCTCCTGCGCGATCGTGACCGGCATCAAAACGGACGATCCGTATTTTGTGGAGCTGGTCACATCCGGCATCCCCGTGGTCGGCATCGATCTGCCCATCGAAGGCGAGCACGCCGGCTGGGTTTCGGTGGATAATGCCGCGGCGTCCCGCGAGGCGGTCGAAATCCTCTTTTCACACGGCATGAAAAAGCTTCTGATCGTCGCGGGAAAATCGAACGCCGCCGTCAATACGGAACGGCTGCGGGGCGTACATGCCGCGTTTGAGAGAGCCGGCCTGCCCCTTCCCCCGGTCGTCCACGCCGATTTTGACGAGGAGAAGGCGTACCGGACCGCGCTGGAACGCTTCGCCGGTGGGGAAAGGCCCGACGCCGTGTTCTGTTTCAGCGATCTGATGGCGCTGGGCGTGATGCGCGCGGCGAGGGAAGCAGGTCTCCGGGTACCGGAGGACCTCTCCGTGATGGGGTTTGACGGCATGCCGTTCTGCGCCATGACCCAGCCGCCGCTTTCGACCGTCCGGCAGGATATGAGAGCGCTCGGTTTTGAAGCGGCACATCTTGCGCATGACCTGATGCGCGGCAGAAATATCAGGGAGTTTCACCGTTTCGTGCCCTACCGGCCGGAAATGCGGGGAAGCGTCAGATCATGAAATCAAGGATGCCCGCAAGGCGTCCCTGATAATAAAAAGGAGGAATACCCCATGAAAAAGTTCCTGGCTCTGCTGCTGGCGGCAATGATGCTGCTTGGCATGGCATCCTTCGCGTTCGCGGATGACGCCGTCACGATCACCGTTCCCCACTACAAGACCGGCGAAAACGTCGGCGCGCTCTTCTTCCTGCCTCAGGTGGAACGCTTCAACACCCTCTACGAAGGCAAATACCATGTGGAAATCGAAGAACTGACCCAGGATATGTACGCCGAAAAGATCAAGCAGCTCGGCCAGCAGAACAAGCTTCCGGCGCTGATCGAAGGCGGCGAAACCGAATGGCTCAAGAACGTGGTCATCCCGAACAAACTGTACGCGGACCTGAGCGACGTGCTTGAGAACAATCCCGAGCTCAAAGCGCTGATGATCGCCGATCATATCGAAGCGCAGACCCAGGAAGACGGTTCCTTCTTCTCCATCACCTACCCCGTCGTCCGTCCGATGGGCATGTACTACAACGGCGCGATGCTCGACCTGGGCGGCAAAACGCCCGCCGACCTGAGCTGGGATGAATTCCTCGCGTGCCTGGGCGACAACAAGATCGCCATGATGACCGGTGAAAACGCCTGGACCACCATGCTGGTGTTCTCCAGCCTGATCGCCGCGGAAGAAGGCGGCGCGGACCTGCTCAGAGCGCACACGATCGACAAGCTCTACGACCTGACGGACCCGGCCATCGTGAACGCGGTCGCGAAGCTGCAGAACATCCTGCAGAATTACGCTTCCTCCAACACCATCGGCGCCGTGTACGCCGACGCGGCCAACGCCTTCATGAGCAAGAACGCGGCCGTCATCGCCAACGGTTCCTGGATGGTCGGCGATTTCAAGACCGACGGCGGCAAATGGTCCAACGGATTTGACGGCTCCACCGTGCACGGCGCGGTACTGCCCGGCAACGTTGCCCTGACCAACGTGGGCGAAGGCTACGGCTGGTGGATCCCGGCAAACGCTTCCGAAAAAGAGCAGGAAGCCGCGAAGGCCTTCATCGCCTTCATCATGAGCCAGGACGAACTGGAAGCCTATATGCTGGCTGAAGGCGGCGTCGCCCCGAACATGACCGTTTCCGAAGCGTACAAGGCTTCCGCCATGGAAGACCCACTGATGTACGAATACGTGAACGCGGTCAACGCGGACACCATCCTCTGCCCGAGCTTCGGTGACTGCGTCCCCTCTTCCGTGATCGACACCGAATTCGGCAACCTGCTCCCCGGCCTGATCAGCGGCAATCTGACCCCCGAACAGTTCTGTCAGGAACTGTCCGCCGCGGCGGAAGAAACCCGTCTGGACTGATCAGATCCCAAACACCCGTCCGGCTTCACGCCGGACGGGCGTTCCCTTGATCCGGACCGAAAAAGGAGGGATCCGTTCCCATGGCAAAGCTGCAGTATACCAGACTGGAGCGGCGGCATTTCCCGATGATATACCTGTTCCTGGTGCCGACGCTGATTCTGTTTGTGATGTTCTACCTGTACCCGATCATTCAGGTGCTGTTCACCGCCTTTACCTCATGGGATGGATTCAACAGCCCGAAATTCGATATCGCGAATCCTTTCGTCAATTTCAACCGTCTCTTCAAAATGCGCGGCTTCGTCCCCTCGCTGCGCAACCTGCTCTTCTGGTCCCTGATCGCGATGACGCTGCACGTGGGCATCGGCACGCTGGTCGCGTTCCTGCTGGGGCAGAAACTGCACGGATGGAAATTTGTCCGCGCCGTATACATGATTCCCAACGTCATCTCCGCTGCTGCGTGGGCGATGATTTACAAATTCATTTTCAACAATGATTTCGGCCTGCTGAACGGCATCATCCGCTGGTTTGATTCCGCTTTCAGCGTCAACTGGTTCTATGAATCCCCCGCTGCGTTCTGGGCGATCACCTTTACCTGGCTCTTCTACGCGGTGATCGTCACGCTGATCGTGCTGGCCGATCTGATGGCCATTCCCCACGAACTGCACGAAGCGGCGGAAATCGACGGCGCGGTCGGCTGGCAGCGCACGCTGCATATCGACCTGCCGCTGTGCCGCAACTCCATCGGTACGGGCGTCATCCTCTCCATCACCTCCCGTATCGCCATGTATGAAAACATCGCGCTGACCACGCGCGGCGGCCCGGGCACCGATACGAACAGCCTTGCGCTGCTTCTGGTCAAGGCGACCACCGACTACAACTACGGCCTGGCGAACGCGGTCGCGCTCATCATGTTCATTTTCGGCATCCTGGTAATGCTTGCCGTCAACCGGCTGTTCCGGATGAACGATCCGGTGTATTGAGAAGGAGGCGGCGCAAATGAGTGTTAAAACAACGGCAGCTCCCCGAAAAATCAAGGCAACGGAAGGAATGGTGCGCAAGCAGATGACGCCCGGACGCGCGGTATATCTGCTGTTCGGCTACCTGACACTGCTTTTCATCGTGCTGGTATCCGTCGGTCCCATCGTGTGGGTGATCATCTCTTCCTTCAAATCCAACGCGGCCATCCTTTCCTCTCCGTTCAGCATGCCGGATACCTTCAACTTCGACGCGTATGTGAAGGTGATCACCCAGTTCAATTTCGGCACCTACGCCATCAACTCCTTCACCATCGCGCTCTCCTCCACCGCGGTCGCGATCGTGATTCTTTCGATGAGCTCCTATGTGATCGCAAAGTACAATTTCCCGCTGAAAAACCTGATTTACGTGCTGCTGACCATCACGCTGCTGGTGCCGGGCCACACGAAAACACAGCCGATTTTCAGCCTGATCATGAATCTGAACCTCTATGACACCAAAGCGGGCCTTTTCCTGGTGTATCTGTCCAGTTCCATCGCCTCGAGCCTGTTCATCCTGCGTTCCAATTTCTCGTCCATCCCGCGGGAACTGAACGAGGCGGCGGAAATCGACGGTGCCGGCTTCTTCCGCACCTTCTGGCAGATCAACATGCCCCTGGCCAAAACCGGTATCTTCACGGCGGGCATCCTGATGTTCCTCGGCAACTGGAACGAGTACTACTTCGCGGCCCTCCTGACCTCTTCGGCCAGAAACCGGACGCTGCCGGTATCCCTCGCTTCCTTTAACCAGGCGTTTTCCTATGACTACACCCGGATGTTTGCCGCGCTGACCCTTGTGGTGCTTCCCGGCATCATCATCTACATGTTCGCACAGGAACAGGTACAGGCATCCGTTGCCGGCTCCGCCGTCAAGGGATGATCCCTCTCCCGGGGCCGTCTTCCGGACGGTCCCGGGCCGTTTGTTTGAAAGGACATACTGCTGTATGCTGAAATATGATCTTGGCACAGGCAGCCGGGAAAACTGGCTGATTGCCGAAACGGAATTTGACATCGACCATCAGGGCAAATGCGAGTCGATTTTCTGTCAGGGAAACGGATATCTCGGCCTGCGCGCGGCGTTTGAGGAAAAATACGTCGGCCAGACGAGAGATCTGCTGGTTACCGGCACGTTCAACCGGTTTGACGAAAACGAAGTCTGCGAACTGCCGAATCTGCCCGATGTGACCAATATGAATTT
>CADBNX010000306.1 GCA_902796115.1 uncultured Eubacteriales bacterium | reverse complement strand
TGAGACCTCCTATGATCCGGAAGGCTTTACCTGTGAACAGGCGTGCGACGCTACGAGGCGTTTTGCCGAGGCCGCACGCAACGCGGATCCTTCCGTGAACCTGATCGCCTGGGGCGACAGCGGCTGGGCCGCAAAAATGTGCGAGGAAACCGGGGATCTCATCAGCCATATCGCTTTTCATTATCATTACAGTTCCGCCCTGCCCCATTCCCCTCTGAACGACAATGACTGGCGGACGGATCCCGCGCGCACCTGGGAGCATCTGATGAGCGTACCGGCGCTGCTGGACGCAAAGCTGAAAGAGATGCGCGGGCAAGTGCTGCCGTGGGGAAAGCGCCTGGCCATGACGGAGGGGCACTTCGCCCTGCGCGGACGCAACCGCTGCGACGTGCTCTCCGCCTGGATGGCCGGCGCGGCGTACGCGCGCAATCACAATGTGATCCTGCGCCACAGCGACATACTGGATATCGCCACCATGGCGGATTTCTTCGGCAACCGCTGGCAGGTAAACGCCATCCTGATCCCCACGCCGCACGGCAGCCTGAAGCCCTACCTGCAGCCCGTCGGCCATGTGATGCGGCTGTTCGGCCGGTACTGCGGCGATTGTATGGCCGATGTGCGCGCCGATTCCTCCGAGGCGGATCTTACGGTCTCCGTCCGCGGGCGCAAAGCCTTCCTTCACGCGGTGAACACCCGCGCGGACGTCTCCGTGCCGCTGGATGTGTCGCTCGAAGGCGGCACGGAAATCCGACGCTTCACGGTACATGAAATCGCGCCGGAGGATCCGACGCTTGAAATCACCCCGCAAAGGACGGATTGTTTTGACGCAAAAACCCGATCCGTCGAAGGTTCCCGGTATCTCCTGCCTCCTGCCGGCGTCGCCGTGCTGGAGTTTGATTTCTGATGCGTTTTCGCCTTTCGCTTTGCCTGCTGATTATGGCACAAGGATCGTAAATTCCGCTTTGCCTGCCGTCTGTTTCATGGTATAATGATTCCTGTCAGCCGAATGACGGCAGACTGAAAGGCGGAGGAACATGAAAACTTCGGTTGGACTCAAAGGGATCGAAAACCCGGCGGAATGCCGTGAACAGCTGCGTCTGATCCGCGAAGCCGGTTTCGACGCGATCGATATCAACCTTGCCACGGAAGGCGCGAGACAGGTCATGAACGCGCCGGACGCCGAAAAAAAGGCGGACGAGATCCGCAGCTGGATCGCGGACGCGGGGCTTGAAATCGGGCAGGGACACGCGCCGTTCAATCCCTATGTATACGGGAATCCCGAAAAAGGCAATGCGGTCATCCGCGATATCCACGCCTGCTTCCCGTTTGCCGCACGCCTGGGCGTGCGCGATCTGGTGGTCCATCCGATGCGTCCGCGGGACACCGCCGACCCGTTTTTCCTGAATCCCGCCGAACTGATCGACCGGAATATCGCGATGCTCTCTGAAATGGTGCGGGAAGCTGAGCCCGGCGGGCTGACGCTCTGCATCGAAAACCTGTTTTCCGTCACGCCGGAGGGAAAAAGCGTGCACGGGTATACCTCAAAAGCCGACGAGCTGAACGCGCTGATGGACGCGGTGCCCGGGCTGTGCATCTGCCTGGACAGCGGACATGCGTTCATTACGGATACGAACCCCGCGGATCTGGCGCGCGCTTTCGGAAGCAGGCTCCGCCTGCTGCATCTGCACGGCAACAACCGGAAAAACGATCTGCACGTATCACCCTTTGAAATGGCGCAGCAGCCTTGGGAGGAGCTGTGCCGCGCGCTCGCGGAAATCGGATATGCCGGCAATCTGAACCTGGAAACCATGCGTTTTACGGATCTGACGCCCGCCCCGCTGCTGCCGGAAGCGTACCGCTATCTGCACGCCTGCGCGGCCTTGCTCGTCGGTCTGATCGAAAAATACAGAGCATAACCGGAAATACAGGGAGGGATCATTGATGAGCAGCTGCACCCGCGAGGATATCATCCGGCTTGTCCGGGAAAATGACGTGGAGTTTATCCGCCTGCAGTTTACGGATATTTTCGGCCAGCTGAAAAACGTCGCGATCACATCCTCGCAGATCGAAAAGGCCGTCAACAACCAGATCATGCTCGACGGCAGCTCCATCGAAGGATTCGTGCGCATCCACGAATCCGACCAGTGCCTGTATCCCGATCTGGACAGCTTCACGCTGCTCCCCTGGCGTCCGCAGCACGGCAAGGTGGCGCGGCTCATCTGCGACGTGTACAACACGGACGGCACGCCTTTTGTGGGCGATCCGCGCGGCGTGCTGAAAAAGGTGCTCGCGAAAGCCGCGCAGATGGGCTATCAGTTCAACGTAGGGCCGGAATGCGAGTTTTTCCTCTTCCAGACGGACGCGGACGGCAAACCGACCACCGCCACCTCGGACGAGGCGAGCTATTTTGACTTAGGCCCGCTCGATCACGGCGAAACCACGCGCCGGGAAATCTGCATGGCCCTGGAACAGATGGGTTTTGAAATCGAAGCTTCCCACCACGAGGTCGCGCGCGGCCAGCACGAAATCGACTTCAAATACGCGGAAGCGCTGCGTGCCGCGGACAATATCATGACCTTCCGCCTGGCCGTAAAAACCATCGCGCAGAAGAACGGCCTGCACGCCACCTTCATGCCAAAACCCGTCTACGGCATCAACGGCAGCGGCATGCACACGAATATGTCCCTGTTCAGGGACGGGAAAAACGCGTTCGCCGATCCCACGGGCCCGCGCGGCCTGAGCCGGGAGGCGTATTCCTTTATTGCGGGGCTGCTGCACCATGTATGCGCTTTTTCCGCCGTCACCAATCCCCTGGTCAACAGCTACAAGCGCCTGGTGCCCGGATATGAAGCGCCCTGCTATCTGGCCTGGAGCGCCTCGAACCGTTCGGCGCTGATCCGCATCCCGGCCTCCCGCGGTCAGGCCACCCGGGTGGAGCTGCGCAGTCCGGATCCTTCCTGCAATCCGTACCTGGCCCTCGCGGTATGTCTCGCCGCGGGACTGGACGGCATTGAGAAGGGCATGACCCCGCCGGAAGAAATCACCGAGAATATCTTCGCCATGACGCCGCAGCAGCGGCTCGCGCGCGGCATCGCGAACCTGCCCGGCAATCTGAAGGAAGCGGTCGATCTGATGCTGACGGATCCCCTCATCTGCGGCACGCTCGGGCAGCACGTGGTGGAGAATTACACGGCCGGCAAATACCGCGAATGGGACGCATACCGCACCAACGTCTCCTCCTGGGAGATCGAGCGGTATCTCGTAACATACTGACCGCTCCCTTGTTTTTATTTCATAACTATACTGAATAGCCTTTGGAAAGGATGTGCCTTCTGATGAAATTAGGGGTTGTGGGATTGCCCAATGTCGGAAAAAGTACGCTGTTCAACGCCATCACGGGCGCAGGCGCGCAGGCGGCCAATTATCCGTTCTGCACCATCGAGCCCAACACGGGGGTCGTCGCCGTGCCGGATGAGCGCCTCACCTTTCTGGGAGAGATGTATCATCCCAAAAAGGTAACGCCCGCCACCGTGGAATTCGTGGATATCGCGGGTCTGGTCCGCGGCGCGAGCCGGGGCGAGGGGCTGGGCAACAAATTCCTGTCCCACATCCGCGAAGTGGATGCCATCGTGCACGTGGTCCGCTGTTTCGAGGATGAAAACATCATCCATGTGGACGGTTCCATCGATCCGAAGCGGGATATCGAAACCATCAACCTGGAACTGATCTTCGCGGATATGGAGACCGTGCAGAAGCGCATGGAGAAAGCGCAGAAGCTGATCAAAACCGGGGATAAGAAATACGCCGCCGAGGCGGACCTTGCCCAGCGGGTGCTGACGCACCTGGAGGCGGGCAGGCCCGTCCGCACCTTCGCCGCCTCCGACGAGGAAGCGGAAACGATCCGGGGCTGGTTCCTGCTCACCACCAAGCCAGTCATTTACGCCGCCAATATCGCGGAGGACGATATCGCCTCGGATGTGTCCGCCAATCCTTTTACCGCCGCCGTACAGCAGATCGCGCAGGCGGAACACGCGGAAATGCTGGTCATCTCCGCCAGGATCGAAGAAGAGATCGCTTCGATGGAACCGGATGAAAAAGCGGAATTCCTCACGGAGCTCGGCATCGAACAGAGCGGTCTTGACCGGATGATCAAGGCCTGTTACCGCCTCCTCGGGCTGATTTCCTTCCTCACCTGCGGCGAGGATGAGTGCCGGGCCTGGACCATTCTCAACGGCACCAAGGCTCCGCAGGCCGCCGGGAAGATCCATACGGATTTTGAGCGCGGCTTCATCCGCGCGGAGATCGTGCCTTTTGACACCCTGAAGGAGCTTGGCAGCATGAACGCCTGCCGTGAAAAGGGCCTGGTGCGCTCCGAGGGCAAGGATTATGTGATGAAGGACGGGGATATTACCCTGTTCCGCTTCAACGTCTGAGAACGGAAGGGATTTTTCATGCCGAATATTCGTTTTCTGATCAAGCGTGCCCGCAGAATGGACTGGAAAAAAATGATGGCGACCGCACGGCTCCTTCACAAAAAAACCGGCATCGCCACCCCGAAGCTGCTGAAGGATATGTTTCAGTGCGCCGTCCGGTACAACGCCGGATACATGGATTACAAAATTGCCGAAATGTGGCGTCTGAGTGACGAACAGCGCCGCACGGTCATCACGCGCGGCGTTTCCAACCGTATCGTGCGCGCGATGAACGACAAGGCATACTGGCATATTTTCGACGACAAAACGGAATTCAACACCCGTTTTGCTCCCTACATTCATCGGGACTGGCTTCGCTTTGACGCACAGACCTCTCCGGAAAAACTGAACGCTTTTCTGGACCGGCATGAGGAAATCCTCTTCAAGCCCCTCGAGGGTTCCAGCGGCCAGGGCATCGTAAAGTTTCAAAAAGCGGACTGGCGGGATAAAAACGCGTTCTTCCTTCGTTTAAAGGGTATGGGAAGCGCGGTGCTGGAGGAACTGGTCGTACAGCATCCGCAGATGGCTTCCCTGTGTCCCACTTCCGTAAACACCGTGCGCGTCGCGACGCTGCTCGGCGACAAGCAGGAAGGCATCGTGTACGCCTTTGTGCGCATCGGCAACGGAAAAGTGATGGATAACGTGGACTGCGGCGGCATGGCCGCCCGGGTGGACCTGGAAAGCGGCACACTGAAAACCGTCGCCGCCGATAAACAGGGCAATGTATTTGAAACCCACCCCATGACCGGCACGAAGATCGTCGGTTTTCAGATCCCCTTCTGGAAAGAGATCACGGAGATGTGCCTTGAGGCCATGCGCGCCGTTCCGCAGATGCGCTTTGTCGCCTGGGATGTCGCCGTCACGGAGCAGGGGCCCCTGTTCATTGAGGGCAATTCCTTTCCCAGCCACGCGGTGCCGCAGTTTGCGGCCCATTATCCGGACGGAATCGGCATCCTGCCGGAGTTTGAAAAATTCATCAGTCTGGACCGTCTGAAATAAGCATCAGCCAAAGGAGACCGCATTATGGATCTGCTCAAAACCCTGCTGATATACATGGCTCTCGTCGTTTCATCCGCAACGGAAGCTTCCCCGGATGTGACACCCTTCACACCGGCTTCGCTTCCGTCTCCGACAGCGTATGTCACCATGGTTCCCACCCCGGTGCCGACGGCTGTACCCACGCTCGTACCGACAGCCGTGCCGACGCTCGTGCCGACTCCCTCCCCCACGCCGGCGGTCTACACCACGCTGTATACCGGGGACCGCGGGGATGCCGTGCTCCGTCTGCAGCAGCGTCTGAAGGACCTCGGGTACCTGCGCGGAAGCGTTGACGGCATATACGGCAAACAGACCCGCCAGGCCGTTGAGGATTTTCAGCAGGAGCATAACCTGCAGGTGGACGGGATCGCTGGGCCTGCCACCCAGCGCGTGCTGTTTGAAAGCACGGTTCCGGCCGCAACCGCCACCGCGCGGCCTGTCACGCCGGTGCCTTATCTGACCGCGGCCCCGAAAGCCGCCCGGGTCACCGTAACGTATCTGGATTCCTACGGCTATCTGCTCAACCAGACCGTCCTGACGCTTGGCAGCTCCGCCACCGTGTACGCGCAGTCGGATCTGATTCCGCGCGGATATACCTTTACGGGCAGCACCAGCGTCTATGTCACCGTAACAAACGGCGTCGCCTCTCCCTCCGGCGTCACCTTCCGGGCCGCCGCCCCGGCAGTCACTGCGTTTGCGCCCACACAGGCTCCGTCCGTCCTTCCCTCTCCCGCGATCGTGCAGGTTGAATACCGCGATCAGACAGGAATCCTGCTCAATCAAAGCCGCATCCAGCTCTACACCACCGGAAAAGTATATGCGCAGTCCACGCTCGTTCCCTCCGGCTACAGCCTGATCTCCGCCTCAGCCGCGGATGTCACGGTAGCAAACGGGATCGCGTATCCGTCCGTTGTCACATTCACCTATCAGGCTCCCGCGACACAGGTTCCCACGCAGGCACCGACGGCTGTACCCACTGCGGTGCCCACCGCTGTACCGACTTCGATACCCACTGAAGTCCCTACAGAGGCTCCTACAGAAGTACCCACAGAAGTGCCGACAGAGGTCCCCACGGAAGTACCGACCGAAGTACCCACCGAGGTGCCTACGGAAGTGCCCACCGAGGTGCCCACGGAAGTTCCTACTCAAGTGCCTACCGAGGTACCCACGGAAGTACCCACAGAAGTGCCGACAGAGGTTCCTACTGAAGTACCTACCGAAGT
>CADBNX010000305.1 GCA_902796115.1 uncultured Eubacteriales bacterium | reverse complement strand
TGAATTTTCGCTCTCAGTGGGCAAGCGCACTTTCGCGAAAATTCTCCTCGTACCGGCAAAGCCGGTACTGCGGATCGAATATGGAGGGGCTGCGACCCCTCCATACCACCCCTTCAAATTTCGTTTTCCGGCAAATCGTGCTGCGCATCATTTGAAAAGGCAGTGCTACTTTCGTCTGCAGCACCGCCTTCATACTGTTTGTGATATTCGAAAGGAGTCAGGCCGTCCGACCGGCTTCGGGCGTATTGCCCCTGTATTCCAGGCACAGCATGGTCAGGTCGTCGAATTGTTCCGCGTCTCCCACGAAAGCGTCCACGGCATGCCGTACGCCCTGCAGGACCTCACGCGGCCCCCCTTCGGCGTTTTCGGAAAGAACGGAAATCATCCGATCGGTCCCGAAGAGTTCTTTGGCGGCGTTGTTCGCTTCCGGCACGCCGTCCGTGTACAGGAACAGCTTGTCGCCCGGCTGCAGGGAAAGCGTGTATTCCCGGTAGCGGACGCCTTCCATGCCGCCGATCACGAAGCCGTGCGGATCTTTGAAGAGCTGAAAGCCTTCGCCGCTTCTGCGGATGGCGGGGTACTCATGCCCCGCGCTGGCGGCGGTGATGACGCCGGTGCTGATTTCCAGGATGCCGAGCCAGACCGTGACGAACATCTGCATTTTGTTGTTGGAGCAGATCGTTTCATTGACCGTCGACAGGATCTGAGAGGGGGATTTGCCCAGCATGGCGGTGTTTTTCAGCAGTGCTTTCGAAACCATCATGAACAGGGCGGCGGGCACGCCTTTGCCGCTGACGTCCGCCATGATCAGGGCCAGGTGGTCGCGGTCGATCAGGAAGAAATCGTAAAAATCGCCGCCCACTTCCTTGGCGGGATCCATGCTGGCGTACAGATCGAATTCGCAGCGGTCCGGATACGGGGGAAAGATGCTCGGGAGCATGCTTTCCTGGATCTGGTTCGCCATATGCAGCTCCGTGCCGATGCGTTCCTTTTCCGCGGTGACCTTTTTCACCTGCTCCACATACTCGACGGTTTTGTGCGAGATATCCGCGAAGGACTGGGCCAGCACCTCGATTTCGTCTCCGGTGCGGTAGGCGTCCTCCATTTTGAATTCCATGTCGCCTTCCTTCAGCGCCGCGATGCGGGCGGTGATGGTGTTCAGGGGCTTTACGATGCGCCTGCCGGCATACAGGGCGCCGCCGAGCAGCACGATGAGCAGGGCAAGGAACAGAAGCGTGATGACCCGCCGGCTGCGGGCGCTGCTGCCGCGGTAGGCCGCGGTGGCTTCCTGCTGGATCAGCTGATAGTTTTCCTGCAGCATCTGAACGGGCTGATCCGCAAGCTCCGTGCCGTAGGAAGCGATCAGCGCCCAGCCCACGCTTTTCATCGGTACGCCTACCATATAGCTGACGCCGTTTTCGAGCTTTACCATCCTCACGTCCGTTTTCTCCCGCAGCGCGTCGCCGATCAGGGCGGCGAGCTCCGCGTTGTCGGACTCGCGCAGGTCTTCGGCTTCGGCGGAACTGCGCACCCGGAATACGCCGTCTTCTTCCGGGGAGAGGATCACGTGGCCGGACTGATTGACTACCGCCATGAATCCGCCGTCTTTGACCGACTCCGCGATGGTCTGCTGCATCTGGGTGAGGAACAGATCCGCGCTGATCACGGCCCGAAGCGCGCCGTCCGCGCCGTAAACGGGCATGGCGCAGGTGACGCATTTATCCTGAGTGGCCTGATCCAGCTCGATATCGGTGAAAACAAGCCGCCCCGCGTCCGCGGCCTGCCGGTACCAGTACCGGGCGCGTGCGTCAAAGGGGATCGCGGAGCCGTCCTCCCGTACCCAGGAGGCGGATACGGTGTTCACGGTCAGCGTGGCGCCCTCGGGAAGCGCGACGCAGGCGTTGTCCGTTCCGTTTGCCTTGCACAGGGAGAACATCAGCTCCGACATGTTGGCGATCAGGCCGAGCCGGTCTTCCAGTGCCGCCGGGTCGGCGTCCTCGGCCAGGAGGACCTGCGCGGTCAGTACGCCGTC
>CADBNX010000304.1 GCA_902796115.1 uncultured Eubacteriales bacterium | reverse complement strand
TTTGTGACAGGTCTCGGCGGCTTTTCGCTGCCGGTTCTCGGCTGGGGCCTGTGCTACGGCGGGTTTTATACCGTGTTCCTGCTCAGCAAAATGCAGGCAATGGCCCAGGGACCCGCGTCCGTCACCACCTTCATCAGCTGCGCGAGCCTGATCGTACCCTGCTTTTTCGGGTTTCTCGCGCTGAATGAAACCGTTTCCGTGCTGCAGTGGATCGGCATCGCGCTGCTGCTCTTTTCCATGTACCTGACCGTCTCCCCCAGGAACGACGGCAGCATGACCCCCAAATGGAAGTACTGGTGCGCCGTCTTCTTTCTTGTCAGCGGCATCATCGGCTCCATGCTCAAGCTGATCCGCTCCTCGCCGGAAAAGGAAAGCATGAACCAGATCATGTTCTGCGGCGCGGTGCTGAGCACGGTCTGCTATTTTGCCGCGGCGCGCCTCGTTTCTCGGAAACAGGCGGGACGCGGACCGGAAATCCCGCGTTTTGCCATACTGCCGATGCTGCTGTGCGGCGTCATCACCTGCAGCTACCAGTGGATCAATTTTCACCTGTCCGGGCGTCTGCCCGCTTCCGTGCTGTTCCCGATCTTCAACGGCTCCCTGATCCTGATCGTCACCGCGGTCAGCGTGCCCTTTTTCCATGAAAAAATGGACCGCAAGCAGATCATCGGGCTTGTGCTCGGCCTGCCCGCGCTGATCATGGTTGCCGGGATCCTGGGATAGCGGGGCATTTACGCGGTACCGGACACGCTGGACTCAGTCAGAAACCCGGGGGTGACTGTGTGCCGCAGAAATCCCTGAAAAAAGGAGCTTTCCGCCGCTCGGGATGCGGAAGAAAGCTCCTTTTTAACGGGTAATGATCAGTTTTCCACAAAGAAGGGAATGCAGAACTCAAACAGGTCGTACAGATCTTCCGGATTCACAAGGCCTTTGGTAATGGATACGCTTAGCCAGCCGACCTTGTTGCGTTCATACAGTTCGCGGGGGAAAAGATCGTCGAAAATCTCATAGGGGAGCTCGCCCACGGCTTTGAGCTCTGCCGTCTTCTTCTCCGCATCGTATTTCAGCGCGTCATTCTCCAGGTCAAAGACGTTGAAGAAGCCCTGCATGAAACCGGAGATATTCAGCATGCCGTTGGCAAAACAGTTGAAGTGCGCTTCGGACACAGGACTGTAATAACTGTCGGCGATGCCGTCCTCATACAGCTCTGTCAGGATAACGCCGGTGATTTGCCCGTCGGACAGTTTGGCAAATGAATGGCCCACAAGCGCTTCTTTCTGGGATACACTGCTGATGACCGCAAACTGCCGGTCAGTAAGGTCAAACAGCACATGCTCACCGATGATGCCGACACTCGTTCCGTCGGAGAAGCCTGCCCGCAGTACGGGGGCTTCTTCCGATACGCTGTGCAGGAAGGTGAGAGGCGCTTCGCTCAGGGCACCGAGATCGAAATCCCACACGAGGACTCTGTCGGAGGCAGCGAGTTCATCCACCCGCTTCTGACTGCCATCGGCCAGTGTGATCAGCGTGTCCGGCGTCAGACACTTCTTCTTCTCTTTCTCATCTTTGGATTCATTGAATTTCGCAACCTGGATCTCATCATTCTTTTTCGTTTCTTCAAACTTGATTTTTTCTTCTTCCGGTCTGAAGACCAGCCGGATTTCGATGTCACCGGAAGACGGAGTATATGCGGAGTCGTTCTGATTGGACTGAACCTGTTCCACCACTTTCCGGACTTCTTCCTCCTGCTTTTTCTTTTCGTCTTCCGCCTGTTTATACAGAATTTCCACATCCCGGCCTTCCTGCCGTCTGGACGCTTCTTTGATCAGAGAATCCAGCCGGGTCCTGTCCACCTGAATTACCAGCCCGGCAAAGGAGGGTTCCTGGTCCGGTCCGGAAGAATCCGAAACCGCGTCCTGTTCCGCCGGAACCGGGAGCTGCAGCGTATCCGGAACGTTCGCTTTTCCGGTATCCGAAATCAGATCGAGCAGGAAGACCATCACTTCCCGGTTGTTCCGGATGGCGTTTTTCTCTTCTTCGCTCAATTCGGCCATAGACTTTCCGTTGACGCGGATCACCGGCTGATCCCTGTTGATCTCCCGATCCCAGGTCATGAGGCCTGCCAGATCCACGGAGGTTTTGGAGGTCAATCTGAGGCCGGGAATTTTCTCAATGACCCGGGTTTCCACGTGTCTGCCGTCCCGCGCACAGACGCGCTGTTCTTCTCCTTCTTCCTTGACGGTGGCGGGTTTGACTGTTTCCCAGTCTCCCCACTGGTGCCCCAGCGCGGGATGGGTATCGATCCGGTAATGCCGGAGATCCCGGGTGCAGAGATAACGGTCCGATCCGGCAGCGGTGCAGGTTGCCGGCCTGGAACGGATCAGGCGGTATTGATGTCCCAGCGGTTCGATATCACGGGTATAGGAATGGGTCCGGTCGTTGGCGCAGGTCCGCATTTCTTTTCCGGCCCTGTCACAGGTGGGGCCGAGAACGGTTCTCCAGGCGAGCCAGCTGTGACCCGTCGCATGTATGGTTCTGGTTTCTGTATGATCTGCGTCATGGAGGCAATGGCGGGCTTCGG
>CADBNX010000303.1 GCA_902796115.1 uncultured Eubacteriales bacterium | reverse complement strand
CTTTCCGTCGTCCTCCGAAACGATCGCGGGCTTTGTCCCCGTCACCTTCTCCCACATGGAAGCGAACGCTTCCGCCGCCGCGTCATATGCTTTTTCCGTGGTTTCCGCTTTGATGATTGAGAGCATCTGTCAGCCTCCTCTGTAATCCTGCGCTTTCACGCCGTAGTATTTGAGAAACGCCCGCCTGAAAGAATAATCGTTATCATAGCCGCATTCCCTCGCGGTGTCCGCCACGCTTTCCCCCCGCGTGAGCATCTCCGCGGCCAGCTTCATCCTGAGCCCTGTCAAAAACACATAAAAGGTGCTTCCCGTTTCCTCCCGGAACTGCTGATTGATGCGGTACGCGCTCATTTCAAACTGATCCTGCAGGGTTTGCAGCGACAGGCTGTGCTCCCGGAAATGCGCCTGGGTAAAGGCGCAGAGCCGGGCCGCGGCGGAAGGGGGTTCTCCGGCTTCGTGTTTTCCGATCACGGAGCAGATCTCATCGGAAAGGGCGCCGATCTCCTGCCAGATCTCCTCCGTTTTCCGGCCGGAATAGAAATCCGTATCGGACAGCATCTCCCGCTCGCCGATTTCCGCGGCCGCGCGGCGCATATCGCTCTCCAGAATGGCGAACAGCTCCAGCAGCCCGTCCGGGTCCATCCTTTTCTGCGCGATCATCTGCTCATTATGTTCCCGAACCTCGGACAGCACTTTTTTCGCGCCCAGACTGTTTCCGGCCCGCAGGCAGCGGATATACTCATTCTCCGCGTCGATGGGAAAATGGAAATCTCCGCTGAGGCGCAGGTTGCTCCGTTTTTTCCGCGCGGTCTGCCAGGACAGGCGGATGTTTCCGCAGCCCTGCTGCAGATCTCCGGTGCAGAAACGGAGCCCTGCTTCCTCCGCGGCCTTCCGGAGCGCGCTTTCCTGACGCAGCGCTTCCTCCCGGTCTTCCCCGTAATTCAGGATCAGCACCGCTTCATCCGGCTCCAGTTGAAAAATTTCCGCCTGCGGCTCGCTTCGGCGCCCGGAAAGCGCCTCCCGCAGCGCGTTCAGACAGCGCAGCGTCCCGTCGCTGTCGTCAAAATCCGTCAGGCATACCTGATAGAAGCTGTCCTCCCGGAAAAACGGCATATCCGGCGGCGCGCCGTCAAAGCTCCCCGTCAGCACCGCGCTGAGCACTGCCCTGCGCGCTTCCTCCGCCTTCTGCTCGCGCAGGCTGTCCAGCGACCGCTTCAGCGCCTGATAAATACTTCCCTCCGCCCTGTGTATGCCCGTAACGCGCAGCAGTCTCCGCAGCGGCGTATACGCGATCAGGGCAAGCACCGCGCCGACGATTACGCACAGCGGCAGATACAGGAAAAACGGCATCGAATGCACGCCCCGCTCTGCAGGCTGAATGCCAAACTCAAACCGCCAGCCGTAGGCGAGTGCGGAAACACAGTCAAAAGAAGACCCGCCTGATCCCGGAGCGAGATCAAAAATCACATCCCCATCCCGGGTCAGGATACGGATGCCGGTCATGCTGTCCGTCATCTGCCGCGTCAGAAAACGGCTCAGTTTCTCCGCGGAAATCATCTCCACCAGATACGCCCGGGGACTTGCGATACTCTCCAGCGGGATCCGCCAGGCAATTGTGCCCGAACGCGGATCAAACGCCTCGCAGTGAAGCACGGAAACGCCGTTTCCGCTCCGGATACACGTGAGGAGCTCCTCCCGCAGGGCCGGCGGGATCTGCAGGATACCGAAAAAAGAATCCGTATCCGTCCAGCAGTCATAGCTGACACAGGTATTACGGTACGGAAAAATGAGAAAGATACGGGTGAACAGGCTGTCCGTATCCGGCTGCAGAAAGCCGTTTTTCTGCTGGTCCAGCCGGTACAGGTCCGTGAATTTCCCTTCGATCAGCGCGTCCCCGCCGGCATAATACAGCGGCACCCAACTGTACCGGTTCAGCTTGGACGCGATCTGTACCTGGGCCTGCAGCAGCTCGTCCATGCGGTCGCGGATGAGCAGCGCGCGCTCCTGCGCGTTCAGGATACTCTCCGCGCGCGCATCCTCACGCGCCTCCCGTTCCAGATGCAGCCAGAGCCCCGTAACCAGCAGTGCCAGGATCAGCGTAAAAAACAGGAACAGGCTCAGAAACGCGGTGTCTTTCAGTTTGCCGAAGAATGAAGGCCGGTTTTTCTCCATGACAGATGTTGTCCGTTCCGTAAAACTTCTGCTGCCGAAAAGCTGCAGTCAGCCCGAAGGCTGACTGCATTTGGTTCATTTGGTTATGGGATCATTCTGCCTGAGAAGCGACATAGCGGTCATGACGCGCCTGGAAGACGGCCAGATAATCGTCCAGTCCCAGCGCCTTCATTTCCCCGATGTACTGATCCAGATCCTCGATGTTCTTCCGTCCCAGGATCAGGTCGGTCAGCAGCTCGCTGGAATAGGTGCTCAGCACCGTGGACAGGGAGGAGATGGTCTCCAGCTCTTCCTCGGTGGGCAGCGCCATCATCTGCGCGGCGGAGATGTTGTTCAGGCTGCGGTCGTCGTTGGCATATACGTACTTGATGAAGGCCAGGCACTCGTCCGGAGAAGCGTAGCTGACGTTCTTGATCGTATCGTCCACGATGTTTTCACGGTCAGCCACGGCGGGCAGCGCGTTCATGGCCACGGAGTACATCAGCGGCAGATCCAGCCATTCCGGATCGTTGAGCAGCGCGGAATCATAGTTGCGGGCCAGGAAACCGTAGTCGTTCACTTCGTAGGTCTTTTCCGTGCCGTAGTAGCTCAGTACGGAGTATTCCTTCGTGTATACCGCGTCGAACACGGCGATTGCCGCGGCCACATCCTCACACTCGTTGGTGATGGCAAACTTCATGTACATCGCGGAAGTGCCGTCACGGTTCGGGAACTGGAAGCCGTTCACGCCTTCGTCGTCATCCACGATGATGGGGGCGTAGGCGTAATCCTGCTTGGTCAGGTCGGCGGGAGAGGACCAGCCGAAATAGGCGGCAAACGCGGAAGCCTGGTTCGCGGCGGCGATCTGATCGATCATGCCGTCGGAAAGCGCGGCGGTGTCGTACACGCCGATGTCGTACAGGTCCTTCATGTACTGCAGGTAATCCTTGATGCCGTCCGCGTACCAGGCGCAGTGCACGTCGCCGTTATCCAGCACGCAGGCCAGTCCGAACAGGCCGTAGCACGCGGCAATGCCGTTGCCGAAGGAGGTGATATCGATATCCAGCACTTCGTTGGCCGCGCCGTCGCCGTTGGCGTCCTGCTCACGGAACGCAACCAGCGCGTCCTTGAGCTGTTCGGGCGTCATGAACATGCTGTATTCGATGCCGCACTTATCCAGCCAGTCCTTGTTGATGTTGATAACGCCCTTCGGAGAAGCCTTGCAGTACGGATAGGGCTGCGGTACGCCGTTGTCATCCAGATAGTAGAACGTCTCATGGAACGGATACACGAACCAGTAGATGCCGCCGTCGGGCGCGGTAGTGAGACCGCGGATTTCCGGCACCAGGCTGTCGATATAGTTCCAGATGCTGCCGTCCTCGTCATACTTTTCGCAGGCTTCCAGGATGTTGATGAATACGCCGTCCTGGGCCATCTGCACGGCATCCGCGTCCGAATAGTTCCAGTTCAGGGACACGATGTCGCTCAGTTCCAGCTGCGCGTTCAGGCGCATGTCGAGGGTGGTGTCATACTGCTCCTTGGGTACCAGGTCAAACTCCAGCTTGACCCCGCGCTCCGCGAGCCATTCCGCAAACACCTGATAGCAGGTGTACTCGTCTACGCGGGAGAGGGGGTGATCGGCGCGGCGCTCGGACGGGCACATTACGGTGACCGGTTTCAGGTCGTCCGCCAGGGCCGCGGAGGCCAGCGACAGCAGCATGGCCGCTGCCAGAATGATGCTGAGCAGTCTCTTCATGGAACAATCCTCCTTTTTTTCGCTCCTGTATTTTTAGCGGATCTCGTCCGCCGAAGCGCTTGCTTACCCTTTCAGCGATCCCAGCATGACGCCCTTCACGAAATGCTTCTGGAACATGGGGTAGATCATCAGGATGGGCACCGTCACGAACACGATGAACGAAAACTTGATCTGACGGGCGCTCAGCGCCTGCTGCGCCGCGTTGCGCAGTTCGTCCGCGTCCGCGCCGGCCTCCGCCAGTTCCATGATGTTCACGCTCTGCTGGATGATCAGCCTCTGCAGGTACATCTGCAGCGGGTGCATATAGGTTTTGGTCTGGTAAAGCATGGAATTCCACCAGGCGTTCCAGTTGCCCACGATGGTGTAGATCGAAATGACCGCCAGCACCGGCTTTGCCAGCGGCAGCACGATGCGCCACAGCACCTGCCAGTTGCCCGCCCCGTCGATGAAGGCCGCCTCGTTCAGCTCCTGCGGCAGCGAGGCCAGGAAGGTGCGGCACAGGATGATGTTGAAGATGCTGATGAAGCTGGGCAGGACGACCGCCCAGACGGTGTTGTACAGCTTGAGCACCTTCGTCATGATGATGAAGGTGGGCGTAAGACCGCCAGAGAAATACATCGGGATCACCAGGAAGATGACCACCAGCCTGCGGCACTTCAGGTTGGGCCGGGTGAGCGGATAGGCCATCAGCATGCAGCAGATCAGCATGCCTACCGTGGCGACGGAAGCGTAAAAAACGCTCATCATCATCGCGTGCCACATTTCCTGGTTGCGCGCGACCAGCGCCAGGGAATCCGTCGTGAACCCGATGGGCCGGAAGGTGATATTGCCCCGCAGCACCTCGATGGGCTCGCTCAGCGCGCAGCAGATCACGTACCACATCGGATATACCGTGACAAACGCGATCAGCGCGCAGATCACGATCAGCACATAATCCGTCATCGTATTGCGGTGGAGACGGCTCTTTCCGTTTTGATGAATGACTTTTTCCGCCATTTGAACGCCTCCTCTCACCACAATGAGAAATCCGTGGTTTTCGCGGATACCTTATTGGAGATAAAGACCAGGGTAAAGCTGAGGATGCTCATCAGCAGGCCGCAGGCCGCGCCGTAGCTGTAGCGCCCGCCCTGCAGGGCGTCCCGGTACACATAGGTGCCGATGACGTCCATCGATTCGTAAATGGAGGAATTGTACATCAGCAATATCAGCTCCCGGTTGGAGGTAAGCATGCTGCCGATGCGCAGGATCAGCTGGATCATGATCAGGGGCAGCATCTGGGGCAGCGTGATGTACCAGATCTTCTGCCCCCGCTTGGCGCCGTCGATATCCGCCGCCTCATACAGCACCGGATCGATGGCGGAAAGCGTGGACAGATACAGGATGCTGCTCCAGCCGAAGCTCTGCCACACCGTGGTGATCACGTAGATCCACGGGAACACGGCGTTGTTGGTGTTGAGGGATTTCACCGAAACGCCGATCATGCCCAGCAGTTTCGGAATGATGCCGTCGTCCGCCACGAAGTTGATCACCATGCCGGCGATGACCACGTTGGAGATGAAGTGCGGCATATAGCTGACCGTCTGGATGGTTTTCTTGTAACGCTCCTGACGCAGCTCGTTGAGCATGAGGGCAAACACGATGGGCACCCAGAAACCCATGAACAGGCTCAGCAGGTTGATGCGCAGCGTGTTGCGGATGATGCGCGGAAAATAATAGGAAGTGACGAATTCCCGGAACCATTTCAGCCCCACCCATTTGACGCCGGCGCCCAGGAACGGGCGCCCCGCGCGGTAGTCCTGAAAGGATATGATGATGCCGAACAGCGGCAGGTAGCAGAAAATGATGATCATTACGATCACCGGCAGCATCATCAGGTAGTACTGAAGGTTATCGCTCCTGTCCCTGCGGGACAAACCCTTTGTTTTTTGCGCCAAGGTGCCGCCTCCTTCCCCGTAATCAAAACAGAAATACGCCGGAAATAAAGCGCAGAATGAGAAACGCGGTCCGATTGATGAGGCTATTATACGCAAAAAACGCCCGGAAGGCAAGGCACAATTCTGAAAAGAGAGGCACAAAAAACAAAACAACAAAAAACAGTCCGCCTGACAACATTTTTCAGCGCCCGCAGTGTATTTCCCGCATATTTGTGCTATACTGAACCCGGACCGACCGAAAGCGGGATGGGATCGACAAAGCTTTGCGTCCGGCCTATGACAGGATTGCTCCGAACCTGTGCGACGGAAGAGGCTGCGCAAAGCAGGGAGAAGGAAAACGATGAGCAGAGAATCGATGGCATT
>CADBNX010000302.1 GCA_902796115.1 uncultured Eubacteriales bacterium | reverse complement strand
GCGGGGAAGCACGTAAAAGGCGCGGTGATGCGGACAGAACTCGCATACCGGAAGGCGCGCTTTATTTCCCTGGATACGGATACGGAACTGACGGAAAAGGACGGAATCATTCCGCTGCCTGAAATCAACGAAGGCGGCGCGGTGATTTTCGAGGACTGAGAAAAGATTTCGGAATATGGCGATAAGCGGGAACAGCATCTATCTGATTGTTGAAAACCTGATCCGTCCCTCCTATTGGCTGACCGTGCTGCTGGATGCCATCCGGCAGCGGTCCGCCTATCGGAGGCAGAATCTTGTCAGCCTGGGTGCGGAGCAGCTGGATCAGGTTCCCGCTTCCGCTTCTCCGGTGCTGCTGTACGGCGCGACGCCGGCGTGGATTCACGAGGCTGTCAGTGTGCTGTCCCGGCGCGGCATCGCCTGTATTCTGCTGAATACGGAGTATCCGAAGAACGAAGAAAACGTCAGTGTGATTTCAATGGACCAGCCCAGCATGTCCGAGTGCGCGGCGCGGTATTTTTATGAAACCGGGCGCAGACGGCCCGCTTTCGTCGCTTTCAACCGGCGCTCCGTCAACGATCGGGCAAAGCTGGCGTTTTTTTCCGAAAGCTGCCGCTCCTTCGGCATACCGTTTGAAGAGGAGGATGTGTTTCCGTTTGACGGCAGTCTTGAAGCCTGCACGGATCATTTTGCCGAACGGTGCGATCCCTACGACGCCGTGATCTGCGCAAACGATATTTCCGCGCTGCTGCTTCTGAAAAGCGGGAAACTGCAGGAAAAGAAACGGATCCCGCAGGATCTGTATGTGATCGGTTTCGGCAATACCATGCTTTCCAAAATGGCAAAGCCAACGCTGACCTCCATCCTGCTGGACTTCCGCCAGATGGGAACGCTTGCTGTGGACAACGCGATCTATCTGCGCCGGAACCCCGGGATCTGTACCCAGGTGACCACGCTGAGAGCAAAAATCATTGTGGGCGGCTCCACCGACGGGAAACAGGCAGGCGGTACAGGCATGCCTCCGAAACCTGTCTCCCAGACACAGCCGGAGTATACGGGTTTTTATCGGGATCCGGCTACCGTGGAAGTCTTCCGGGTGGAAAACCTGCTCAACTCCCTGGACGGACTCGGCCTGCGCGTGCTTCTGACCGTGCTGCGCGGGGATAAAAAAGCCGCGGCGCTGGAAAAACTGTATATCGCGGACAGCACGTACAAATACAGGCTCAACAAAATATACGCCCTTGCGGGCGTACGGAATAAAGAAGAACTGGCGCAGCTGCTGCGCAGGTGGATCGACGCGGACAGCCTGGATGAATACCTTGCGCAGGATTTCACCCAGGCAAAATGATCAGACGGACCGGACCGCGTCGATGTGTTCTTTGGCGAGCTTTGCGATCCCTTCATAATCCTCCGCGGCAATCAGGTCCTTGCGGAGCACGGTGATGCCGGTTCCGACGCAGGTGATGCCGCGCTGCAGGAATTCCGGGATGGTCTGCGGGTTGACGCCGCCGGTGGCCATCAGCGGGATATGGGGCAGAGGACCGCGCAGATTGGTGATAAAGTGCATGCCGACGTCATCTGCCGGGAAGAGCTTTACCATATCGACACCCAGGTCCCAGGCGGCGCAGATTTCCGTGGGGGTCATTGCGCCCGGAATGGACAGCATGCCCAGTTTTTTGGTTTCGCGGATGACGGATTCCCGCGTATTGGGCGCGATGATGTATTCGCATCCCGCGTCATGGGCCGCGCGCACTTCGCTGTCGCTGAGTACCGTGCCCGCGCCGATATGCAGCACATCTCCCAGCCGCTCCCTGAGAAAAGAGATTTTTTCCGCGTTGTCCTCTTCGCAGTTTTCAAGCGTGTGGTCGAAAGTGCTCTCCAGGAAACGAATGCCCACTTTGGCGATCGCTTCCGCGGCTTTGATCAGCTTTTCCTTCGGAATGCCGCGGGAGATAATGACCAGCTTTTCCTGTTTCAGCAGGGACAGGGTTTCGGATTTCGTGCTCATTTCTGCCTCCAGTTTTTGTCGTATTTCAGTATGCAGGATGTGATGCCGGAATCAATGGTCAGTTCCGAGCCAGTGACGGTTTTCGCGTCATCCGAACAGAGATAATAGACGCCGGCCGCGATCTCATCCCCGGTGCTTTCACGGCCCGCGGGATAATTGGAGCGCCTCTGTTCGGTGAGCGCTTCGTCCTGCGCGTCCCAGCGGTCGGTGTGAATGGCTCCCGCGATGAGGGCGTTCACGCGGATATTCAGGTGGCCAAGCTCAATGGCCAGCGCGTGGGTCATGGCACTGATGGCTCCTTTCGACGCGGCGTAGAGAACGCGCGCCGGAATGGTCTGTGCGGCATGCACGGAACCGATCAGGCAGATCGCGCCGCCCCGGTCCATCAGTTTCACCGCTTCCTGGGTGCCGAAGAAGCCGCCGCGCGCGTTCGCGTTCATCACGGCGTCCCAGTCTTCAGGGGTGGAGTTGAAGATGCTGTATCCGACACCGAGGTGAGCCGCGTTGGAAACGAAAGCGTCAAGGCGGCCGAATTCCTTTTTGACGGCGGCAAAAGCGCTGCGGATGCTGTCCACGTGCTGCGGATCCATGCCGAGCCCGAGAAAGCGGACGCCGGGAAACTCGTTTCCGAGCGCTGCGGCGGTTCTTTGGGCGTCTTCCGCCTTGCGGCTGGTGAGGATCACATCATATCCTTCGCGGGCGAAGCGGCGGGCGATGGCCAGGCCTGTGTTGCGCACGCCGCCGGTTACCATCATGACACGATTCATGGCAAGTCCTTTCTCCGGAACAGTCGGTTACTGGTTTTTGAGGCCCTTGAAGTAGTAGATCGTATCGTTCTTGGGCCGGATATCCGTAAGGGTGCCTGTGTAGTGGCGCAGGTTCCGCGGCGTGTAGGGGCGTCTGTATACTTCTTCCTCGTTGATCTCGATGCCGAGGCCGGGCTTTTGCGGGATCAGGATGCATCCGTCCTCGAATACGACTTCCTCGTCGGTGATGGCCGTGCGGAAGGAACCGTCGGTCAGCATGATTTCATGGATCAGGAAATTCGGCGTGGCTGCGGCAAGCTGCAGGATGGCCGCGTTGGAAACGGGACCGGACGGATTGTGGAAGCTGACCGGCACATGGTTCGCCTCGCACATGGCCGCGATTTTTTTGGATTCCAGGATGCCGCCGGTGTGGAAGATATCCGGCTGCGCGATATCAATGGCTTCCTTCTGAAGCACGTCCCGGAAATGGTATTTGCCGTAAAAGCGTTCGCCGGCCGCGATGGGAATCTGGGAGTGATCGCGCACCCAGCGGAGCGAATCCAGATTATCCGGCACGGTGGGCTCTTCAAGCAGCATCGTCTTGAAAGGCGCGAGCTGCCGGCTGATTTCCACGGCAGTGAAGTGATTGAAGCGCCCGTGGCACTCGATCAGCAGGTCCACGAACGGGCCTACGGCGTCGCGCACCGCGCCGACGATGCGGACGGCCTTGTCCATCTCTTCCAGCGTGAGGGTCATGTGCGCTTTGCCGAAGGGATCCCATTTCATGGCTTTGATGCCCATCGCGACGGTCTTTTTCGCGGCGGAGGCAAAATCCTCCGGCTCACGGGCACCGGTGAACCATGCGTTGGCGTACATTTTGACCCGGTCGCGCATCCGGCCGCCCAGCAGCGTGCTGACCGGCACGTTCAGACGCTTGCCCAGAATATCCCAGCAGGCGATCTCAATGCCG
>CADBNX010000301.1 GCA_902796115.1 uncultured Eubacteriales bacterium | reverse complement strand
GCGATCGCGCGCGGCGCGACCATTACCCTGATCAGTCTGGTGGGCCTGACGGCCATGGCGGGATATGTGGGCGCCGGCGGTCTGGGCGACTACGCGATCACCTACGGCTATAACTACAACCGCATGGATATCGTATGGGCGGCTGTGATCGCCATCGTGATCCTGGTGACCCTGATCCAGGCGATCGGTACCCTGATCGCAAAGAAAAACACGCACTGAACGGGCGGAGCTTCGCCGGTAAATGCGGAGGGAAAATTCCCGAAGCGTCATGAATGAAATCAAATTCTCCGCGGGAATTTGATGATAAACAAAAGAAAGAAAATGAAGGAGGCATTCCCATGAAAAAGCTGTTTGCTCTGATCCTGGCGGCCGTGCTGCTCGCACTGCCCGTACTGACCCTCGCCGAAGACGAAATCGTGATCGGCGTGACCGGCGCGTTCTATGAGGACCTGTGGCAGCCCGCCATCGACAAACTGGCGGATGAAGGAATCAAAGTGAAGCTGCAGCAGTTCAGCGATTTCTCCATTCCCAACAACGCGCTCAACGACGGCTCCATCCAGATGAACGCGTTCCAGCATCACGCGTATTTTGACAACGATACGCAGACGAACGGCTATGACCTGACCATCATCGCGGACACCTTCGTGCTGACGCTGAACCTGTATTCCTCGAAATATGAAACGATCGAGGCGCTGCAGGAGGACGCGAAGGGCGGCAAAAAGCTGACCATCGTGGTGCCCAACGACGCCACCAACTACGGCCGCGCGCTGATCCTGCTGCAGGACGCGGGCCTGCTGACCCTGAACGAGGAATATGAGGGCACGCCGAATGTGGAAAACATCGCGGAGAGCCTGGTGGAGCTGGAGCCGGTGAACGCTTCCATGACGTACCAGTACCTGGAGGACGCGGACGCCGCCGTGATCAACGGCAACTACGCCGCTTCCTACGGGGTGGATCCGGAAAGCGCGATCTTCTTTGAGAACATTTCCCTGGAGAACGACCGGTTCATCTGCGTGATCGCGGTGCGCACGCAGGACGCGGAGAACGAAACCTACAGGCATATCGCGGAAGTCTTCTGCAGCGACGTGACGACCCAGGTGGTGGAAGAGAGCTTCAAGGGCTTCTTCAAGCTGGTCTGGGAAGAGGAAGCGCAGGAGGAAGCGCAATGAATTTCGAAGCGCTTTATACGCTGATCGGAGACCGGGAACGGGTCGTTCCCGGCTCCGATCGGATCGAAGAGAAATACCTGACGGATACCCTGGGCCGTTTGAAGGGGCACGCGGACGCGCTGGTATTTCCGCTTTCCACGCAGGAAATTTCCGGCGTGATGCGCTGGGCCTGGGAGCATGGCGTTCCGGTCACTCCGCGCGGAGCCGGTACCAACCTGGTGGGCTCCACCGTGCCGCTGCGCGGCGGCATCATCCTGGATATGAGCCGGATGAACCGGGTGCTGGAAATCGACCGCGACACCCTGACCGCCACGGTGGAACCGGGCGTGGTGCTGCAGGATTTCCAGAAACAGGTGGAAAGCATGGGGCTGTTTTATCCGCCGGATCCGGGGGAAAAGACCGCCACGATCGGCGGAAACATCGCCACGAACGCGGGCGGCATGCGTGCCGTCAAATACGGCGTGACGCGCGATTATGTGCGCGGGCTGGAGTGTGTGCTGGCGGACGGACGCGTGATCCGGATCGGATCCAAGAACGTAAAGGACGCGAGCGGCCTGCAGCTGAAACAGCTGGTGATCGGTTCCGAGGGCACCCTGGCCGTGATCACCAAATGCATCCTGCGCCTGGTGGCAAAGCCCGCGTGCAGCCTGTCCGCGCTGCTGCCCTACCGCAACCTGGAGGACGGCATCCGCAGCGTGAAGGACATCCTGATGAGCGACCTGAACCCCACGGCGGTGGAATTCATCGAGCGCAGCGTGGTGGAGCTGGGCGAGAAATTCACCGGGATCCCCTTCCCGGCGAAGGACGCGGGCGCGTATCTGCTGGTCACGCTGGACGGCGGCGCGGAAAGTGTGCGCGATCGTACGGAGGGACTGCGTCAGTTGGCCGCGAAAACCGGCAGCAGCGGATTTATTCCGCTTTCGGACGCGCAGGAGGCCGCCCGCGTATGGCAGGTGAGGGGCTGCCTGGTGAAGGCGGTGGAAGCGGTTTCCGAGCAGGAACCGGTGGATCTGGTGGTGCCGATCTCACAGAGCGCGGAGTTCGTCTCCTATGTGCATCAGCTGGAAAAGGAGAGCGGCATGCGCATGATCGCCTTCGGACACGCCGGGGACGGAAACGTGCACCTGTGCATCATGCGCGAGAGCCGGGATGACGCTGCCTGGAAAAAAGAACTGGAGCAGGTCATGCATACGCTGTACCGCAAAGCCTACGAGCTTGGCGGGCTCACCTCCGGGGAGCACGGCATCGGCATTGCCAAGCAGCCCTATTTTCTGGAGAATACGGACGGCGCCGTATTGGCTGCGATGCGCAGCGTGAAGGACGCGCTGGATCCGAAGCATATCCTGAACGACCGGATATCCTATCTTGGGGAGGAAAAAGTATGAGACCGTTGTCCGCCAGAACCGCGACCTTTACGGATTCCGTCATCCGCCGGATGACGCGGGTATCGCTCAAATACAACGCCGTGAACCTGTCCCAGGGATTTCCGGATTTCGACCCGCCGAAGGAACTGACGGACGCGCTGAAGGAAGCGGCGGAACATGGTCCGCACCAGTACGCCATCACCTGGGGCGCCGCGGATTTCCGGCAGGCACTGGCGGAAAAGCAGCGTGCGTTTACGGGACTTGACATTGACCCGGAAGGGGAGATCGTGGTCACCTGCGGCTCCACGGAGGCGATGATGGCGGCCGTGATGACGGTGACAGACCCGGGAGACAGAATTGCCGTGTTCTCCCCGTTCTACGAGAATTACGGCGCGGATACGGTGCTCTGCGGCGCGGAACCGATTTATGTGCCGCTGAATCCGCCCGCTTTCGGCTTTGATCCGGAACAGTTGGAGGACGCGTTCCGGCAGGGCGCGAAAGCGCTGATCCTGTGCAATCCCTCAAACCCATGCGGGAAGGTGTTCACCGAAGCGGAACTGCGGATCATCGCGGCGCTGGCCGAGAAATACGACGCCTGGGTCATTACGGACGAGGTATACGAGCATATCGTGTACGCGCCGCATCACCACACCTATTTTTCCGCGCTGCCCGGCATGTTTGAGCGGACGCTCTCCTGTTCGTCCCTGTCCAAAACCTATTCCATCACCGGATGGCGGCTGGGCTACATCATCGCGCCGAAAAACGTGATCGAAACCGCCCGCAAGGTGCACGACTTTCTGACCGTCGGCGCCGCCGCGCCCCTGCAGGCCGCTGCGATCCCCGGCCTGAAAATGCCGCGCGGCTATTACGACGCGCTGGCGGAGAACTACACCCGCAAAAAAGATCTGTTCATGCGTGGACTGGACACGCTGAACATCGCCCATACCGATCCGCAGGGCGCGTATTATGTAATGCTGGACATCTCCGAATACGGATATGAAAGCGATCTGAAGTTCTGCGAGGATCTGGCGGAAAAAGTGGGTGTCGGCGCGGTGCCGGGCTCAAGCTTTTTCCATGAGCCGGTCAATCACCTGATCCGGCTGCATTTCGCGAAAAAAGAGGAGACCCTGACGGAAGCGCTGAACCGGCTGGAGGACATGCGCGGGAAAATGGGACGGTGAGGGGATATCCCGCCGTCGGAAAAGGAAAACGGACATGATGACAAGGGAAGAAGCGCTGAAGCTGCTTTCCGCGGAGCCGGTTTTCTGGTCCCGGATCGGTTTCGGCTACGATCCGCCGATCAGGCAGAACGGCGAGGCGGTCATATTCAATACGAACTGGCGGGAATACCGGCGTGTGCATGATGATTTCAGCCGCGCCGGGATCCGTCTGCATACCTGTATCATACAGAACGGCTGGCTCGGTCCGGATGATTATGATTACACCGCCGCGGACCGGACGGTGGACGAGCTGCTGCGGGGAGCGCCCGAGCGGCTGTTCATTCCGCGGATCAAGCTGAACGCGCCTCCTTCCTGGTGCAGAGAAAACCCGGAGGAGGTTTTCGTTTACTTCGGCGGTCCGCAGACCGCGCGGGAAATCGCGGCGCTGGCGGATACGCCCGCGCAGGACTGGTTCGGCTTCGATTCGGAGAACGGCTATCCCGTCAACGGCGGCACCGGCTTTACGGACAGCCGGCCCAATGTGGGCGGCGTGATCGGGCTGCAGAGCATTTCTTCCGCCAAATGGCGGCACGACGCGGGCGAGGCGCTGCGCAGGCTGATCCTGCATCTGGAGCAGGGCCCTTACGGAAAGCAGATCATCGGCTATCACGTGGCCTTCGGCTGCTGCGGGGAAACCACCAACTGGGGCGCGTGGCGGGCGCCCGGCGCGAACCGCAGGGGAGACTGGGGCATCGGGCACAGACGGGATTTTCTGTGCTGGGCAAAAGAAAAATACGGCGGTGAAGACGCGCTGCGCAGGGCTTGGCGTCTGGAAGAAACGCAGGCGCCCGCCGAGGTATGTCCGCCGGAACCCAACGAACGGGAAAGCAGCGGCAGTACGCCGGAGAACGATTTCTGCGCGGATGATCCCATGATCCCGGATTATCATGCTTTCCTGTGCGAGCGGGACGCGGACGCCATCGAGTATTTCGGAAAAATCGTGCATGACACCTGCGGCAAGGCGTCCGGCGCGTTTTACGGGTATATGATGGTGCCGCAGTCAGCCTATGCCGGGCATCTGGCCGTCGAGCGCATCCTGACATCCCCGCACGTGGACTTTCTGTGCTCTCCCAAGGCGTACAGCTATCACACGGTGGGCGAGCCGGGCGGCGAGCAGTCGCTGAGCCGCTCCTATAATCTGCGCAAGCTGTGGCTGGACGAGGTGGACAACCGTACGCACCTGGAGCGCCGGGGCACCGCCGATATGACGCACAGCATGGCGGAAACCCTGACCGTGCTCTGGCGCGAGTGCATGAAGAACCTGACGGGCGGGCAGAATTTCTGGTGGATGGATCTGGGCGAGGGATGGTT
>CADBNX010000300.1 GCA_902796115.1 uncultured Eubacteriales bacterium | reverse complement strand
TATATGAACGCGCGGGACTGGTGCTGCGCGGAGAACGGGTCGTTCGGGGTGGGGCTGATTGAGCTTGACAGCGCGCTGGTGGAGTTTGACCATATTCATCCGGACAAAACGGATTACGGAGCGCCGGGAGAGGGTAGCGCGATGTACGTGTACCTTGCCAACGACTGGCTGCAGATGCACGCCTGGGGCGGGGATGATATGAATTACCGCTTCCGCTTCGCGATCACGTCCTATGCCTGCGACGGGAAAAAGCCGGGCTATGAAGCGGCGGATCTTGCGGGAACGGCGGAAAAGCTGCAGGCTCCGCCGCTGACGGCGCGGATCGCCGCGAAGGCGGGCGGCTTTGAGACGGGCAGCTTTCTGAAGATCGCCGCGGGGGTAAGCCTTGTGGGACTCAAGCGCGCGGAGGACGGGCAAGGGCTGATCGCGCGCCTGTACGCGCCGTATGGCACGCACCGGTGCGGGGAAGCGCTTCGGGGCGGACTGCTTCCGATCCGGATGCGTGTGCGGAACACGCCGGATGAGGAAGCCATGCCGGGAGCGGAAGACGGGTTTTCGCTTTTTGCCACGCTGCGCCTGAACGCGGACGAGACGCTTCCGGCCGAAAGCCCTGCGCCGGAGGAGCCTTTCACGATCGGCAGCGGATACACCGGACTGCTGAGGCGTCTGCGCGGCGCGCGCGGGGAAAAACGGGGCCAGATCTATCTGCTCTGGGGCGCCGTGCAGTCGGAGGAGACGGCATACTATCAGGTGTACCGCGCGGAAAAGCCGGGCCTTGCGGGAGAAGACGGCACCCTGATCGGCGAGGCGCAGCCGGAGGAGTATGTTGTGGGGCGCTTTGTCGACGAGGGACTGAAGGATGATACCGTGTATTATTACCGGGTGCGCGCCGTCGGAAAGGATGGCCGCGCAGGCCCGCTGAGCGACGAAACCGCGGTGCATACCCTGCAGCCTGTAAAATAGACGGACGGAGGAAAAAAGCATGCTGACCGTACTGATCCCGAATCAGGGGGAAATCGCGTACCGGCGCGCCGGGGAAGCGTTCCGCGACATGGCGGAAAAGGTCACGGGAACAAGACCGGAAATCACGGAAACCGTGCCGGAAAACGGGGACATCGCGGTGATCGGAAGTGACAGCGTGAACGATTTCACGGCGAAAGCGTTCGCGGAGGACCTGATCGACAGCCTCGGCATCCGCTACGGAACGGACGATTACGCGATCCGTTCCGTGAGGCAGGGAGAGCGGCGTTTCCTGTTCCTCGCCGGCGGCTGCGGCCGGAGCACGCTCTACGCGGTGTACGACTACTTTGAGCGCTTCCTCGGCTGCCATTATTACTGGGACGGAGACGTGATCCCGCACGCGGAGACGCTGCCGCTGGACGTGGACGCGGTGACGGAAAAGCCGCGCTTTGAATACCGGGGCCTCAGGTATTTCGCGCACCGGGGCCTGCACCGCTACCAGGCGGAGCACTGGAGCCTTGCGGACTGGAAAACGGAAATCGACTGGCTCGTCAAGCGCAGGATGAATTATTTCATGCTGCGCATCGGCATGGACGACCTGTTCCAGAAGGCGTTCCCGGACACGGTGGATTATCCGTGCGCCTCGGAGAGGCTGCCGGAAGCGGGGGACGGGTATGACGACCGTACGCTGTTCTGGCCCCTGGAATTCCGGGGGATGCTGCGCAAACAGGTGCTTTCTTACGCTCGGGAGCGCGGTCTGATGCACAGCGAGGATTTCGGCACCATGACGCACTGGTATTCCCGGACGCCCATCCAGTACCTGGAAAAGAAGCGGCCGGTGCTGCTGGATCAGGTGAGCAGCGGATACAAACAGCAGACCGGGCTGTGCTGGGATCCACGGGTGAGGGAAAACCTGGACAATTATATGAAGATCACGGACGCTTTCGTGAAGGAGTACGGCTCGCCGGAGCTGTTCCACACGATCGGGCTCGCCGAACGCTTCATCTGCGAAAAGCGCGAAGACGATATGAAAATCAAGCGCTATACCTACCGCCGTACCCTGCAGCGCATCCGGGAGAAATACCCGCAGAGCAGGCAGCTGCTCGCCGCGTGGGATTTTCTCAGGTGGTGGCAGCCGCAGGAAGTAAAGAACCTGATCGCGGAGCTGGACCCGGAGCATCAGATCATCCTGGATTACATGTGCGAGTTCGAGGACCCGGGACAGACCTTTCTGACCTGGGACGTGATCGGAAAATTCCCGTGGATCGTGGGCATCTTCCACGCCTACGAGTGCATGAACGATATCCGGGGGCAGTACGACATCACGAAAGAGCGGCTTGAGACCGCGTCCGCGGATCCCTTCTGCAGGGGCATGGTGCTGTGGCCGGAGCTGAGCCATTCGGATACGCTGATGCTGGAATACCTGGCGCGCAACAGCTGGAAGCCGGAGTCGCTGACCGTGGAGGAACTGGCGGAGCGATTCTCCCGGGAGCGCTACGGAACGGCGGGCGCGCGCATGAACGGGATCTGGCAGCATACCCTGCCCGTGACGAAGCTGGTCGGCTGGGGCACGGCGAGCGGCGGATCCCCGGAGGACGCGGACCTGGCGCGCTTCAGCCGCAATTACCGGGACAACCGGGTGTACCTGATGGATATGCTGCACGCGGACTGCCTGCATCACCCGAAAAAGGAAAACCTGCTGCGCTGGGAATACGTGGCGGCCAAAGCGCGGGAAGTGCTGCCCGATGGCATTGACGCGCTGCGCGGCATCGCGGCGCTGGGGGACGCGGACGCGGAAAACCCCTTTGTGAAGCGGGACGCGGTGGATATCGCGCAGAGTCTCACGGGACGGCTGAGCCATTTCGGCGTGATGAAGCTCTGCCTGCTGCGGCATGAATTTGAAGAAGGAAAAGATACGCTCGCGGAAGCGGAGCGCCTGATCGGCTGCCTGTGGGCGCTTTCGGGCGCGATGGCCGAAATCCTCGGCTGCCACCGGGATTATTCGATGGCGGAAACGCTGGAAGGGCTCGGGCGCGTGTGCCCGGTGAACCCGGTGTTCGAGCCGACGCTCAAGCGCAACCTGGTGAACGGATACTGCCGGCAGGCGGCGTATGAGCCCTACCGGGAACTGTTCATGGCGGAACAGCGGACATTCTATGACTGGGTGCTGGAGAACATGCGCGCGGGCAGGCGCGGGGACTGGGACGCTTCTCCGCTGGCCGATGCGGAGGAGAGGCTTTTCGCGCGCTTCATGGAAAAGCCGCTCGCGGAGATGAGACCGACAGGAGAGGGCGACGTGCGCGTCCCGGCCGGTAAAGCCGCGGAGCTGCTCGGACAGCTTGTGCTGTGAGAAGCCCGCGTACGGAAAAAAACGGGAGGAGGCGAAAGATGAGAAAATGGACCTGTGGGAGAGGCTGAAGCAGGCCGGATACCGGGAGGAAATGCTCGCGGAGCTTTCCCGCGCGGAGGAAAAGCTGGAGCGTTTCCCCGCGTGGAAGGAACTGTGCGCCTGCGTGCCCGCGGCGGTCGGAGAGAATGAGGAGCGGGAGATGGAAGAACTTGCGCGGGAAGCGGACGTGCCGCTGCATACGCTGCTTTTTCTGCATATCCTGCAGAACCTCGGCGCGCTTGCGCGGACGTACCGGGAACAGGGGATCCCGGAGGCGCGTTTCTCCGATTTCGTTGCGGATGATATCCGCCGCAAAGCGGAAGAGTGTCTGGCGTTTGAAGGCAGCATCGGCGTGTTCCGCGCCGCGTACGATTTCTACAAAGGATACTTTGACCTGCGGAAGCTGACGATAGGCCGCCTGCGCTATGAGAAGGGTGTTTACCGCGGGCCGGACGTAAGATGCGGCGCATACGCGCTGCGGGAAGGCGACACAGTGCAGCGTATCCATATTCCGGGCGGATACCCGCTGAAAAAGGAAGCCTGTCTTCAGTCGCTGCGCATGGCGTTTGAGCAGTTCGGATGCAGCGCCTCCCGGCCGCTCCGGTGCAGCTGCCATTCCTGGCTGCTGAACCCGGCGCACCGGCAGATGCTGACGCGCCCCTCGAATCTGCTGGATTTTATGGACCTGTTCATCATGATTTCCGCGCAGGAACAGGATTCCTTCAAAGACGCTTTCCGGCTGTTCGGGCCGGCGTCGCGCGATGATATGTCCCGCTGGCCCGCAGAAACACGGCTGCAGCGGGCATACCTGGATCTGCTCCGTTCGGGCGGAAAGGCGGCAACCGGATTCGGCGTGCTCTTTTTCGACGGGAACAGGGTCAATCCCCGCTGAAAAAACCGCCTTCCAAGGCAGGGTTTTCGGGTTTAAAAATCGAATTATACACAGATACCGGAACTGCGGCACAGGCGGACTGTTCGCCGAAGGACCGGACGGTGACAACGATACGCGCTTCGGTGCGGGAAAGAGAGAAAAACATGGATCAGAGCTGCGGGTATCTACAGGTCGCACTCGATCTTCTGCAGAAGATCGAAAAAGAGCAGTACGGCAATATCAGCGCTGCGGCCGAGCTGATGAAGGAAGCCATCAAGGCGGATAAGCTGATTCACGTGTTCGGCGGCGGCGGGCACACCACGCTGCCGGTGGGGGAAATGTTCTTCCGCGCGGGCGGACTGTGCAACATCAACCCGATCATGGAAACGGGCCTGTCCGTATTCAATCAGGCGCTCAAATACCTGGAACTGGAACGCTGCGAGAATTTCGGACGCGCGATCGTCAAATACTATGACATCCGGCCAGGGGACGTGTTCCTGATTTATCACAACATCGGCATCAACGCGGCCACGATCGACGCCGCGCTGGAAGCGAAGGAAAAAGGCGCGAAGCTTATCGGCATTTCCTCCGTCGCGTGGCAGGAAGGCATCCCGAAGGATTTCGCGCTGCGCCATCCTTCCGGGAAGAACCTGTTCGACCTGTGCGATATCTGCATCGACGACTACAACCCGGTGGGCGATACCGTGGTCGAGCTGCCCGGATTCGATACCCCGATCGCGCCGATTTCCAATATCACGGATTTCTATATCGCGCACAGACTGGAAATCGAGACCGCGAAAAAGTGTCTTGCGGAGGGCATCACCCCGCCGATGTGGAAGAGCGCGAATGTGCCCGGAGGCGATGAGTTCAACCGGAAAAACATTGAAAAATACAAACCGCGCATCAAAATGCTGTAAAAAGAAAGGAGTCATGAAATCATGCCGGACATTGCGGGAAAGATCAGGGAACTGAGTGAAAAGTACGCCCTTGCTCAGGTCACGGATGTGAAGGTGGGCGAAAAAGAAGTGGTTCTGGAAACAAAGGATCAGGGAAAGATCGTCTTTTCCTGGAACTTTGAGGAGGGCCTGAAGGCGGGCGAGGTGCCGCTGTATCCATGGCGCGCGCGCAGGGGCTATCTGGAAATGGCAAACCTGCTGAAGGCGGGCACCGTCGAGGTGCCGCTCGCCATCCGCGTCAAGAACGTGCAGCGCGCGGGCAGGTACACCGCGGGGCTCAAATCCGTGCTGCTGCGGGAAATCGACCTGTCGGAGCAATTGCTCTGCGGGGACAGGATGATCCGCGTATTCTCCGACGTGTCGGAGAAGCTGCCCTACATGAACGCGCTTTGCGCCACGGAAAAGGGCATCAAAATCAGCATGGAGCTGGGTGTGACCGATACCCGGGAGCCGGTGGAGCTGCATGAAGTGGTCTGCCGCAGCGGCATCATCACGGATACCTCCGCGGATACCCAGGTGCGGCAGTATCCGATTTACCTGTACAAAAAGGACGGCGAAGAGGTCAGCATCGATACGGACTACGAACTGTACGATTTCCCGGAGGACGACCGGGACGCCGTGCGTTTTATCCTGAAAACGCTGTCGCAGAAAGACGGCGGCAAGGCCGTCCGCGCGGATTATGACCGGCAGATGAAGCTGGCCGCGCCCGCAATGAAGGGAGGTATGTGCGAATGAAACCCGTCAAAATGGCGATCTCGTCCCTGACACACGCGCATGTGCGCAAATACTACGCGACGCTGCATGAGAACCGCAAGCTCGAGTGGGTGGCGGTATCCTGCAACGATCCCGATCAGATCGACTTTTTCAAAACCTTCGGGTATGATATCCCGATTTATCCCACGCTGGAAGAAATGCTGATCGCGCATCCGGAAATCGAGGGCGTGGTCATCGCCTCCTCCAATGAAAAGCACCTGGAAGAAGTGCGCACCTGCTGCAAGTATAAAAAGAACATCCTTTCCATGAAGATCCCGTCCTTTGACAGCGCGGAGTATGAGGAAATGATCCGTCTGACGAAGGAAGCGGACGTGATCTGCCAGGTGGAGCTGGAGCTGCACTACAACCCGACCGTGAAGCGCCTCCTGCAGATGATCGAGGAGAAGAAAGCCGGCGAGGTGGTCTCCTTCAACGCCACCAATATCACCCTGTCCCCGGTGTGGGCGTTCCCGTGGCAGGGCATCCCCGAGCGCAGCTACGGCAAAAAGGTGCCGCTGCGCGAAGGCGATCCCCGTTTCCGCGGCGGCGCGCTGAGCGACCATCCGCATATCTTTGACCTGATCCGCTGGGCCACGCACAGCGAATTCCGCTATGTGTACGCCGAGGTGGCGGGCAATATCCGCGATATTCCGGAAGAGGACGTGCTGTTTGTGACCGGCGAAATGACAAACGGCGTCAAGTTCGTGCTGGATCCCTCCTGGAGCCGCACGGAAGAGCACATCAAACGCCCGGCCGTCGGCTGGGAAGTGTTCCCGAAGCGGATGGAAGTGAACTTTACCGTGGTCGGCACGGACGGCGTGATCCAGTGCGACGCGTTCGGCCCGAACGTCTATTTCTGCGGCGGCCCCAACAACCGCTACACCATCCAGTACACCTATTTTGACGAGTGGATCGGCATGATGGACGAATTCAGCGAGAACATCCGCCTGCACCGCCAGCCGAAGATCAACCTGGAATGGCACAAAAAGACGGTGGACGCCATGAACGCATGCTATGAGAGCATCGCGACAGGCAAGCCCGTATACCTGAACGGAGGAAAATAACATGTATCTGCCGCTGTACCCGGCCCCGGTCAAAGCATGCGAAACGGGAGAAGTGCTCAGGCTTGGGAAAAAGAATGTGCTGCGGGTGGCAGAAGGGGATACGACGCAGGAAAGAAGGCAGGAAATGCGCGCGCTCTGGCGCCGCTTTTCCTCCCTTTCCTCCGAGGTTGAAATCGTGGAGGACGCGGCGCTCAGGGCCCATACCGCACTGCTTGACAGCGCGGAGGCAGAACTTGAAGCGGAGGACAGCTACGCCCTGAAAGCAGCGCCCTCAGGCGTCGCGATGGCGGCAAAGGACGCAGTTTCCCTGCTGCACGCGTATTACACCCTGCTGCAATTGCTGCAGCCGCTGGAGGACGGCACCGGAAGCGGCATCGAGTGCGTTGAGGTGCACGACCATCCGGCCATGCCGATGCGGGCGATCCATCTGTGCATTTTCCCGGAAACGACCCTCGAATCCGTGGAGAAGCTGATCCGCATGGCGGCCCTGATGAAGATGACCCATATCGTGATGGAATTCTGGGGCACGCTGAAGCTGGACTGTTTCCCGGCAGGCTCATGGCCGGACGCTTCCTTCACCAAAGCGGAGTTTGAGCCCATGATCCGCCTCGCGCGCGCGATGGGGCTTGAAATCATCCCGATGAACAACCACCTGGGCCATGCCACGCAGAGCCGCGCGAAATGCGGGCGTCATGTGGTGCTGGATCAGGATCCCTCCAAAGCGCTGCTGTTTGAGCCGGACGGCTGGACCTGGTGCCTGTCCAATCCGGAGGCGGGCAGCCTGCTCAGGAACGTGCGCGAAGAAATGATGGAATACTGCGGGGAAGGCTCCTACTATCACCTGGGCTGTGACGAGGCGTATTCCTTCGCTTCCTGCCCCAGATGCCGCAAGAGCGACCGGGTGGCCCTGCTCGCCGATTACCTGAACGGCATCGCGAAGGATCTTTCGCGCCGCGGGCGGCGCGCCATCATCTGGGGCGACGCGATGCTGGATTCCACTGCCTGGCCGCGGCCCTATGTCGCAACTTCGCGTCCCGACCAGAAAACGCATCTGGCCCTTCCGAAGCTGGACAGGAGCATTGTGATCGCGGACTGGCATTACGGGGTCACGGACCCTGAGATGGCCACCTCCGCCTACTTCAAAAAAGAAGGCTTCGACGTGCTCACCTGCCCCTGGGACGGGCGGGGCAACGTGGAAGCGCTGACCGCCGCGGCGGATCGGCAGAAACTGCTGGGCACCATGCTGACCACCTGGAACCATACCACGGCCATGATGATCATCATGAACAAACTGGGCGGATGCGCCTGGTGCGGGGAGAAGTACCATGAAAACCCGGCACAGCGCATCCACAGCGCGGCGCTGCTGCGCAGGGTGATGCCGGTGGCCGGCAGCTTCAGACGCGCCGGCTTCATGCCGGTCGAATACGATATCAGCAATTTCAAAACAGTGTACGACTGAACCCGGAGGTGAATCAATTGGCTATTACACAGACAGCGATCAGCTATTACGGACTGGGCTATGTGGAGCACAACCGCGCGGATTTCAGGGAGATGCGCGCGCACGGATGCACGACGGTGATCCTGGCGGTGACGGAATTCGACATGGATTTCTGGTTCCCGTCCATCGATAAGATCATCGCGGCGGCGCACGAGGAAGGCCTGAAAGTACTGCTCGATCCGTGGGGCATCGGCAAGTACTTCGGCGGCGAGCAGGTATCCCTGTTCCTGCAGAACAACATCCATTCCCGTCAGGTGTCGGCGTACTCCGGCGAGGTGCTCAACGCGGCCTGCTTCAACACGAATTCCTTCCGCGATTATTTCCAGAATTTCGTTCTGAAGCTCGCGCGCGAAACCCACGCGGACGGCTTCTTCTGGGATGAGCCGCACTACGCGCTGCCCAAATCCTACGCCTCCATCACCGGCGGCGCGGGTGACGACTGGGCCTGCCGCTGCCCGGTATGCCAGAAGAAATTCCTGGATTACTACGGCTATGAAATGCCGAAATTCATGAACGACGATGTGAAGCAGTTCCGCTGGCGCGAAGCGCTCTTCATCCTGGAGGATACGAGCCGCAAGATCAAGGAAATCAACCCGAAGTACGAGATCACCTGCTGCGTGCACGCGACGCTGAACAGCTATTACGTGACGGAACTGCGCGGCTACGACCAGTGGGACCGTGTGGCTTCCTGCCCGTACTTTGACGTGTTCTCCACCACCATCATCAACTGGAGCCTGCCGCAGTCCTTCTTTGTGGACATCACAAAGCGCACGGTCGCGATGGCGAAAAAATACGGCAAGAAGAGCGAGCGCTGGATCATGAACTACAACGCACGCCCCGCGGATTTCAAACAGATGGACGACGTGGTCGATCTGTATGAGTCCCTGGGCGTGGACCGCCTGGCGGCGTGGACCTACCGCGGCGGCTACGGCACGGTCGTTGCCGCGCCGGATGCGCTGGAAATGTGGGACCGGCTGGGTGAAAACTACAAGCGGGTGCTGAAAATCAAATAACTGAGGGGCTGTCTCCGTACTTCCGGTTTCGCTGATTCGCAGGATCGGATCGGGACGCTTTCACGGCAACAGAATGATGAAGCGTTTTTCTTCTGCGGCATATGAAAGCGGCCGGAGTATGGAGACAGTCTTTTCATAAACGGGGGAAACAGGTTATGAAAAAAGGCTGCGTGCTGCTGTGTCTGCTTCTGCTGCTCTGTGCCGCGGCAAACGCGGAGGAGAGCCCCTGGGATTTCGACGGCGTGAAGCGCCTGCTGACCGATTACCGGGGACCGGGCGGGGAAGTGACGGTACCGGGGCAAATCGGCGGCGTTCCGGTATACCGAACGGCCAGCGGTCTGTTTTCGGGCCGCGAGGATATCACGGAAATCCGGTTTGAAGAGGGACCGCAGGTGATCGGCATCAGCACGCTCAACGGCGTTTCGGGGCTGAAACGGGTATTATTTCCGCAGAGC
>CADBNX010000299.1 GCA_902796115.1 uncultured Eubacteriales bacterium | reverse complement strand
TTTTCAGCGCCAGGCGGATGATTTTCTCCGTGACCGTGAAATCAAAGTGATACCGGCCCGGGTCCTCTTCCCGCACGCCCACTGTCAAAAGCGGGATCAGAAGATGGGTCTGCCGCGTACGCCGCATCAGAAACAGCATTTTTTCAAACATCGTGAACCATTCATCGGAGTAATCCTCCAGGCCGTAGAACAGCCGGATATTGTAAATCCGGTACCAGTTGGTGATGCTCAGGCGGCCTTTTTCCGGAAGTATCACCCGGTGCACCGTGATGCGCACCGGTACCGCGGCGGAATCTGCGCCGATTGAAAGCCGCAGCGTGCCTTCATAGACCCCGGGCGCCGTATCCGGAAGGATTTTCCAGCATACGTAAAAGGCGCCGGTTTCTTTTTCGACACTGTCTCCGCCCTCCTCCATGGGCTGGAGGATATCGAATACCGGGAACGGCGCCTGCCGCGTGCACCAGTCCGGTTTCGGTGTGCCGGGTTCAAGGGTGTGCGGCCAGCCGTCGCTGGTGTTGCGATCCACGGTGACATCCAGCATCCGGAAGCATTCGAAGGGGAGCGCGCCGTCCCAGGTGACGCGGATGCGGTCCCCGGGCTTCGTGTCAGTCACCTGCAGCTGGGACGCGGCATACCCGCCCCTCGGCGCGTGTACATCAATGCCGCTTTTCACGGATTGATATGAAAAAACATCCGGATATACCCATTCGTTTTCGCTGATAACACTGACTTTCATGGCGGTTGACGCCTCCTTTCGGGGCCGTTCTTCAGTGAACAAAGAAAATACGGTATTCGTACGGCCGGAGGGAAAGCGGGCAGGAGAGAGGTTCGCCCCGGGTCAGATCGTCCCAGCGCGTTAGGGCTGCATCCTCCTTAAGACGGAATGTGACGCCTCTGGCTTCCTCCTTGCCGGTATTGGCGCAGAACGCCAGCAGAGATACCGCGCCGTCCACCGCCCGGTAGCGGTAATAGCTGATCTTCACCCGGGGATCGGACACGGACGCGCCGTTTCTCCAGTAAGGCATCCAGTCGGACTGCACAATGGGGAAGCGATCGAAGATCTTCCAGATCTCCGCCATCTGGTCCAGCGGGCCGTCGATATCATTGGGCCGGGGCAGGATGCCGTGGACAATGGCCAGCGCAACGGCGTTCTCGAAATTCCAGATCGGCCGGTTCTCGTAGGCAATAAATTCCACCGGCACCCCCATATTCCTGCCGATGTGTTCGGAGCGGAAATAATCCAGCGGCGCGTCGGAAAAATCGCCGTGGACATAGGCAAACTGCAGATACTCGCCATACCAGCTCAGGTCGATAAAAGGCAGCGCGGTGAAATTCTGCATGCCGGACGCGTGCACGTTGATGATGCCGCCCCGGCTGTGCACCGCGGCATACAGCTTTTTGAACATTTCCCGCACCGCCAGCACGGGATAGCTGCCGTGAAGCTTTCCGCTTTCATCCCGCCATCCGCAGCCGTGAAGCTCATTGGCGCAGAAATGCGGGCGGGATGGGCCGTCCAGATAGACGCCGTCGATGCCGCAGGTATCCATGATGCGGGCCACGCCTTCCACAAAGCGGTCCTGCCACTCATTGTGGAAACACACCGTATAGTCGCGCTGGAAGGGCACCCGGTACCAGCCGCCTCCGTGCTTTCCGCTTTCTCTTTCCTGGCACACAAGACGGTTCTTCTCCGTCCAGACGGGAGCCATCGAAGCAATTTCATGCCCAAAATAGGGCAGCACCCTGATGCCCCGCCGGTGGCATTCCGAAACGATCTGCCGGATCTGGTTTTCCGTGTATTCGGAAAGCTCGAACCAGTTCTGGGATTTGTTCCATTTCTCATGCAGGATCAGGGTATCCACGCCCTTCTCCTTCAGCCGGTCAAAACGGTTTTCCGCGTTCAGGAAATCGATGTAATTCCCCTTGATTTTAATGAAGCAGTCCAGGTGCATGCCATGGATGGGATACGGATTGCGGGGGAAGGGCTTTACCGGCGTCGGCTGCAGGCCGAAGGAAAACCCGATGGGCGCGTATGCGTTCATTCCGTTCTCCGGGGGTTCCTTCCAGGAAACGGGATGGCTGTCCAGCAGATGCACCCGCATTACCACCGCATCTTCCGCATGCAGGATCTCGATGGCCTTCTCCGCGTCCGCCGGCTGCCAGTTCTGATCCCTTTCGGCAAAATACCCCAGGCCGCGCTCCTCATTGCCCAGCCACAGCAGCATCTTAAAGGAAACTGCCATATCCTGCGCCGGGACCGCACCGCTGTTGGAGGATTGGACAGGAGCGATATCCGTGCCGTCCCGCAGATGGATCGCGCTGTTGGGATACATACTGAACAGGGGTACGGCTTCCTTTTTCAGCGGGATCTCCAGCCACAGCCGGTCCAGCTGATAGCGCTTCGGTTTCATGGCGACCAGTCCGAATCCTTCCGCAACCGTCTTTCCACGGGGCATCAGCTTTACGTCAAAAGCGATATTGCCGTCGAATTCCGTGGTGATGCAGGTGTCGATGATGAAGCGGCAGCTTGCCATGGCGCCGCACAGCACCACCTTTTCATCCGACCGGCTCTGGATGAAGCTTTCGCTTTCATTGTCGGGATAGTCGGTGTCCCACCGGATGGGTTCTCCGTCTTCGATGCCCACAAAACGCACCGGAGCCGCCAGCAGTTCATGTCCCTGGGCTTTGATGGAAACAGGCAGAGAATCGGCCCCGAAGACGATTTCCCGTCCGACGACCGATACACGGTGCTGCAATCCTTCGGTTTTTGCCTCCACGGGCAGAAAGGGCTGTGCGAGCTTCATCATCGATTTCTCCTTTTTTATGGTTATTCCCCGCGTTTCAGGGTCAGATAACCGTATTGGGCCAGCACTTCCAGCGTTTTCATGAACGCGGCCAGCTCCGCTTCACTCCAGGGGGAGTCCTCCTGCCATTCCGCTTCCGTGACCAGCCTCTGCAGCGTTTTTTTGCCGTCCATACCGGCAAATACGCGGCTGAGCAGAAATACTTTCACTTTGCCGGAGAAATTGGTGATGGCGGAATCCGCCTTCTGATTCATGCGTCTCCGGATTTCCAGCGGGAGCGCTGCCAGATCATGCGGGATGCCGATGCAGTGCCGCACGGGTACGATCTTCGCCATAGCGTCAAATACCGGTGTGCCGTCGCACTGTTCTTCCGCCGGTACCGGCGTCAGCGACTCCGCAAAACACCGGACCGCGGCACATGCGCGTTCGAGTACATCCCCGCCCGCGCCGGCGTCCGCAAAGGAGCGAAGGCCGCCCAGTTCGAGGTCTGTAAGGTACCGCAGCCTCTCCGCCGCATCCCCTCCCGGCCGCTGCGGCGGCACGGACGCGGCCCGTGCCAGACGCGACATGGCGTTCGCCGCGGCCTGCGGCAGAAAACGCGACATTTTTCCGCCGTCACATACGGTGACCGCCGCGATAAAGGCGGTATACAGGACCGTGACCCGGCGGAACATCGGGTAATCGACGGAATCATCGCGCATCATGGAATTGTGCCAAGTGTGAACCGGTCCGTCGTGCATATGCGATACCGTAGGCAGACCGACGGCGGGATCCGACAGGAAGCAATCGTCACCCCAGTATTCGCCGACCTTCGTCACGAAAGGAGCCTGCTTGTACAGACGCGTATACGCGTCACAGATCCCCTCCAGCACCGCGCCGCCGAAGAACGGAATTCCCGGCGGGGCGTAGTGGACCTTCGCGGTCCTGTCCTGTTTCTGGATCGGAGCGCCGTCGATGCAGAACGCGCCGACGCAGCGCTCCCGCAGCACATCGCCGCAGCGATGCGCGTAAAAAACCGGACCGTAGCGTTCCGGCGAGAAGAGCACGCGCAGGGAATACCGCAGGGGCGGCAGTCTTTTTTCCCGGACGGCGTCCCGAATGGCCGCGAGGGCATGGATCGAAGCAATGACGCCGGCGGAATTATCGCTTTCA
>CADBNX010000298.1 GCA_902796115.1 uncultured Eubacteriales bacterium | reverse complement strand
GTATTTGAAAGCAAAAACGCGGCTTTTATCGGGATGGGCGTCTGCTTCAATAAGTACACCGGAAGCCGCGGCAAATCGGGCGCGAGCGACGCCAACGCGGAATTTGTGGCGCAGGTGCGGAAGGTGATGGATGAGGCGAATGTAGCCTATCATACTTCCGAAATCGGCAAAGTCGATGCGGGCGGCGGAGGAACCATCGCGTATCTGTGCGCGAAATACGGCATGAATGTGCTGGACTGCGGCGTTCCCGTGCTTTCGATGCACGCGCCGTGGGAAATCATCAGCAAAGCAGATTTGTATGAAGCGTACCTGTGCTACTGCGCGTTTATCAAAAACGCGCAGGCACAGGATTGACAGAACGCAGGAAATGTGCTAACGTTTCCGGTGCGGATAAGGCAGCTGAATGGCTGCGTGCCGCAAGGCATGAGGAAAGTCCGGGCACCGCAGGGCAGAATGCCAGCTAACGGCTGGTGGAGGCGACTCCAAGGCAAGTGCAACAGAAATATACCGCCGCTTTCGCGGTAAGGGTGGAAAAGTGCGGTAAGAGCGCACTGGCGGCCTGGCGACTGTGCCGTCCTGTAAACCCCATTCGGTGCAAGATCCTGAAAGCGCATAGGGCTGCCCGTCCTGCTTTCGCAGTATCGCTGGAGCGCATTGGCGACTTTGCGCCTAGATAGATGGCCGTTTTGAACAGAACCCGGCTTACAGGCTGCGCTTATCCGTATTACGAGAGGTTCCGGATCGGTCGCAAAATTCACTGTGCTGAATTTTGCGGAAACGGTTGTATTTTGGATTTTTCTGTGATATGATACGCATGTAATTCTAAGGAGGTACTTGTATGGGAGTTGCTCAGATCATTATCAACGTCTGCCTGATTATTTCGTCCATCGTTCTGATCATATCGGTCCTGATGCAGTCCAGCGATGATGAAGGCATCAGTGCGCTCACAGGCGGAAGCAGCGAGACTTTCTTCGGCAAGAATAAAAGCAGCACTTTCGAAGGGAAACTGGCTTTGACGACCAAGATTTCCGCCGGCATCTTTATTGCGCTGGCGATCGTAATGCTTTTTGTTGCCAAGTAAATCTCAGATCGGTTTCATTCATGGGCTGGCGGCAAGTCGGCCCTTTCTTTATTGATTGGAAACGGCAATGATCATTCTGAAAGCTCAAAACATATCGAAATCATACGGCTCGAATCGGGTGCTTGAAAACGTGCAGCTGACTTTGCAGTCAGGCCAGCGTATGGGGCTTGTCGGTGTGAACGGCTGCGGAAAAACCACCTTGCTGAACATTCTGACAGGCCGCGAAGAATGTGACGGAGGCGATTGGAGCATACAGAAGGGCCTGAGGATCGGATATCTGAAGCAGAAAATGGATTTTTCTCCGGAGAAGACCGTTTTCCGCGTTCTTGAAGATGTGTTTGAACCGGTTCAGATCATGGAGAACCGTTTGCGGGCATACGAACAGCAGCTTGCCGAATGTACGGACGAAGCGGAAATCATCCGTATATCGGAGGCTTATTCGAAGCTTCAGGAAAGATTCGAGAACGAAGACGGGTATGCGCGGCAATCCCTGATTCAGGGCGCGCTGACCGGAATGGGATTTGACAGGACCCGCTGGGAACAAAAAACAGGCCAGCTTTCGGGCGGCGAATTGACAAGGCTCGGTTTGGCTGCGCTGCTGCTGTCAAAACCGGATCTGCTGCTGCTGGACGAGCCTACGAATCATCTGGATCTGTCCGCGATCGATTGGCTTGAGAAGTATCTTGTGAACTACGGCGGCGCGATCCTGGTGATTTCGCATGACCGTTATTTTCTCGACAGGGTATGTACGGATATCACGGAAATCCTGCTCGGCGTTTCCGAGTATTATCACGGCAATTATACAGCATACATGAATCTGCGGGCCGAGCGATTTGAGGCCCGGATGAAGGCATATGAACAGCAGCAGGCAGAAATCGCGCGTCAGCAGGCAGTTATAGAAAAACTGCGCTCCTTTAACAGGGAGAAATCAATCAGGCGCGCGGAGAGCCGGCAGAAGGCGCTGAACAGGATCGAACGGCTGGAAAGACCGGATGACGAAAAACAGATCCATTTTTCATTTTCCGTGCTGCGCAAGACGGGAGAAGATGTACTTGACGTCCGCGGCCTGTCCAAGTCATTCGGGAACCGCACTCTTTTTCAGGATGTGCAGCTCAAAATGAACCGGGGGGACAGGATCGCGCTGATCGGCCCGAACGGGATCGGAAAAACGACGCTGATGCGATGCATTCTCGGACAGGAAAAACCGGACAGCGGGACGATACGCTGGGGAGCAAATGTGGATCTGGGATACTACGATCAGCTGCAGCAGGCCCTGCATCCGGAAAAAACAGTACTGCGGGAAGTATGGGACGATTTTGTGCGAATGACGCAGACACAGATCAGAGGCGCTTTGGGCAAGTTCCTCTTTACGGGTGACGAGGTTTTTTCGCCGATATCCAGTCTCTCGGGCGGTGAACGCGGGTGTGTTCTCCTGACGAAGCTGATGCTCAGACGGGATAATGTGCTGTTTCTTGACGAACCGACCAATCATCTGGACGCTGACAGCCGCGAGGTGCTTGAAGATGCGCTGGAAGAATATGAGGGAACGATTCTTGCCATTTCGCACGACCGGTATTTCATCAACCGTTTCGCGAATAAGATCGCGGAAATGACAAGCGGCGGTATCCGGGTTTTTCAGGGCAACTACGACGAATACCTGCGCTGCCTTGAAAAAGAAAGAGCCGATATCCTGTATGAAGAAGGAAACGGCGGAATCACAAAAACCGAGGCACAGAAGCAGAAACGCTTTCTCAAAAACGAAGCGGAACGGAAAAAACAGCTGGAGAAGGCACTGAACGAAGCCGAGAAAAGAGTTGAGCAGTGTGAAAAAGCACTTCGGGATCAGGAAGAAGCCATGACGAATCCGGAATTGATGGCACGCTCTGACGCTCTGGTCAGCGCTTCTCTCGCCTATGAGCAGATGCAGAAGGAACTGTCCGGCGCTTACTCGGCATGGGAGGAAGCGCAGACGCGGCTTGACGAATACCGCAAAGAGCACCATAACTGAATTTGACGGGAGGAATGCGATACGAAATTCTGCGCGCTGTTTTCGGGATCAAGCGGAAACTGCGAATGGGTTTCCGATGACAGGGATGCGGTTTTGATTGACGCGGGACTGTCGGGGTCAAGGATCGAAAACGCGGTTTCGGAAATCGACGGCATGCAGAATATCAAAGGGATTCTGATCACGCACGAACACTCCGATCACATCAAGGGCACGGGTATTCTGGCAAGAAAGCACCATATTCCGATTTATGCCAACGAAAAAACGTGGAATGCGATTTGCGGCAAAATCGGGGAAATCCCCCGCGAATTGCATCGGGTTTTCGATACGGGTGAAGATTTTTACATCGGCGGGATCGGTATCCACCCTTTTTCCATTCCTCACGACGCCGCCGAACCGGTAGGATTCAGGCTCTGGGCGCAAAGCGTCAGCGTCAGTATCGCGACGGATATGGGATATGTCAAAAAAAGCGTTCTTCATGAGATCGCCGGAAGTCAGCTCTGCCTGATCGAAAGCAATCATGACCCCAAAATGCTGATGGAGAACCCGCGCTATTCACGAAGCCTGAAGGAAAGAATCCTCGGGAGGTACGGACACCTCTGCAACGACGCCTGCGCAAAAGCGCTGCCGCAGATGCTGGAGAGCGGAATCGGGCATGTGATTCTGGGACATCTGAGCGCTGAAAACAATACGCCGGAACTGGCCATGCAAACCGCGGTGAATACGCTGAAGCAGGAAGGAATCATACCCGGAGAAGAAATGACGGTCGATATTGCCTGGCGTGATCATCGCACCGCGATCTACCGCGTCGGCGTCAGGCACTGTGAATAAAAGGGGGAAGTGCTGATGAAACTGATTGTACTGGGCTGCAGCGGACCGTATCCTGCGGCAGGCGGCGCAACATCCGGCTATCTGCTGGAAGCGGACCGGAAGAGATTTCTTCTGGACTGCGGGTCGGGAGTGCTGTCTCAGCTTCGGAAACGGATGGATCCATGTGATTTAAGCGCCGTATTTCTGACTCATACCCATTGGGATCATATGTGCGACCTGTTTGTGCTGCAGTATGAGCTGGAAAAGAACCGGTGTTCTCTGCCGCTTTATGTCCCGGAAGAAACGGACGCTGCTCCTCTGGCCCTGCTGAGCGGCAATGCGTTTCACATCATACGGTATGGCAGAGAAACGCTGGAATTTGACAATGTATCGGTTGATTCGTGCCCGGTTTCCCATCCGGTCCCCTGCAGGGCACTCCGTTTCACTGCTGCAGGAAAGAGCTTTGTTTATACGGGTGACGCGGCGACCTCGGAGGGACTGGAGAGTTTCTGCCGGGACATCGATCTTCTGCTGGCGGACAGTGCGTTCCTGGCCGACGAATGGCATCCCGGGGTGCCGCATATGCATGCCGCGATGGCGGCAAAACTGGCCGCAGACTGCCGCGCGGATAAACTGGTCGTTACGCATTTTCCTCCGCATACCGCCCGGGAACGGATTGTCGGGGAAGCGAGGGAGGTATTTGCGAATACGGTCCCTGCTGAAATCGGTCTTCAGATCATGCTATGAAACTGTTCCGTTTTTTCAGGGAACGGCCGCTTGTCGGGATCGCGTTTGCCGCAGCTGCGGGCTGTGCCGCCGGCGTTGTTTTTCCGTGGCATCCGCTGCCGCTTGTGGTCTGTGCGGGCATATGCGCTTTGCTGATCGTATCCTTTATGCTCGGCAAAAGCAATCTGCTTCTTCCTTTTTGTCTGCTGTCATTCTTTCTCTTCACGCTCTGTGCCGGCTGGCGTGCTCATCCTGATGCACCTGTGACGAGCGGTACGTATATGCTCAGCGGAACGATTGCCGAAGAGATCCTGCCGCGGAGCAGCGGAGGGTATCGAACGGTTCTGCGGGATGTCCGTTTCACGGATGAAGAAGACATATCACACGGAATTGCAAGGATGTACTGGACGTTCGCTCCGGATGAGAATACAGCGGAGGAAATTCCGGCTGAGAGTCTGCGCATCGG
>CADBNX010000297.1 GCA_902796115.1 uncultured Eubacteriales bacterium | reverse complement strand
GCGGACTGCACCTGGGATGACTATGGCACGGACGGATGGGGATATGTCTATTTCCTGATCCCGCTGTATGCCCTGGAGGGCGTATCGAACCACGAATGCTATCTCAGGCCGCATACGGCGACAGGATACCGCCAGAATTACTATTATCGGAACGGTGTACTGACGGATCTGATTTATGATGTTGCCGTCGCCGTGCAGTATGACTGCCTTGCCGCCGGCCTGACGAGCCATACTTTCCCGCTGCGGGAGGACGCGGTGATGGAGGCGACGGGCAGCCCGGACAGCGACGGCATCCTGCGCAGGCTCGTCCTGTATGCCGCGCTGCATGATTACGGCTATCTGGTCGGGGATGAATACGTAAACCTTGATTACGCTTTCTCACTGGAGGAAGAAACCGTGACCGTCCGGATCCGGGAGGATCAGGCTCCGGCAGAACGCGACGGAGGCTGTATCTATGCCGCGGCCGGGGATCACTTCCGCATTCCCGATCCGTGTGAATCCGGCAGAAACGGAACCGTGACGTGGCGGATCCGGACCGAAGAGACCGAGGAAAGCGCGTACTGGCCGGGATACTATCTGACGCTCGGAGAGGACGGAGAAGTGAAGGTGCTGCCCGACGCGCCCGATTTCCGGCTGGTATGGATCGATCTTGTCGCCGACATCCGCTATGAAGACGGCGGCGCGGAGCAGGTGCTGTACCATTTCTGCTATGATGCGCAGATGCGGCGGGAAACACTGACCCTTCCGCAGAATCTTCGCGAAATCCATGAGAACGCGTTTGAAGGCGGTTCGTTCCAGCGCGTGATCATCGGCAGCCGGGCGGAAAAGCTCTCTTCCGCCGCGTTCGGCGCCGTTGCCGCGCTCCGCTCGGTCCAGCTGCTCGGCAGGGATACCTGGTTTGAAGGAGACCCCTTCTCCCTGTACCGGAACGAAATGAGCTTTATTGTGGAAGAAGGTTCGTGGGCCGGGGAATGGTGTGCCGTCAACCATCTTTCCTATGTGATCAATTTGCCGTGATCCGCGTCGCATGGATCCGGGCCTGACAGAATACCGGGACTGCCGGTATGGCCGAACATTTACTGCGGAGGGTGAAGCTTATGCGGGACGATCGTTTTCTGGCCGGGGCGGCCAGGGAGGACATAACACCGGAAGTGGGGACGCTGCTGTACGGCTACGCGCCGGATACGGTGAGCGAATCGGTGCACGATCCGCTGCAGGTGACGGCGGCTGCCTTCCGGCAGGGAGAGGAAAAAGCCGTATTGATGACGGTGACCGTCGGGGATTTCGGCACGGCACTGTGCGATGAGATCCGCGTAAAAATCGGCACGGAGCTCGGCATCGGGGCGGGACGCGTGATCGTGGCGGCGACGCATACACATTCCGCGCCGAACGTGAGCGGCATGCCGGGCTGGGGAGAGATCGACCGTCCCTACGTGGACCGCGTCCTGTTTCCGGCCATGCGCCGGGCGGCAAAAAACGCCGCGGACAGCCTGCGCCCGGCGGAAATCAGCGTGGGCACGGTAAGATCGGAGGTGGGCGTCAACCGGCGCGAGCAGCGTCCGGACGGATCGATCGCCCTGGGCCAGAATCCCTGGGGATGCTATGATCCCAATATGACCCTGATCGCGCTGCGCGAGCGCGAAACCGGGAAGGGCATCCTGAACCTGATCCACTACGGCTGCCACGGTACCGCCGCCGGGAAGAACCACGAGATCACCCGGGACTGGTCCGGTGTGATGACGGACCGGCTGGAGGCGCAGAGCGGCGTTCTGACCGCGTACCTGAACGGGGCGCAGGGAGACGTGGGGCCGAGGCTGACCAACGGACGCACGACGGGGGATATCCGTTTTGTGGAGGAGCTGGGCGGCGTCGCGGCGCGGGACGCCATGCGCGCCTGGGAAGCGCGCGGCGCGTACCACACGGCCGGGCTCCGGGTGCTTGAAGGGGAAGTGCGCATTCCGCGCAGGCCGCTGCGGCCGGAGGAAGAAGTGCGCTCGAAGCTCGATTCCTGCCGGGAGCCTGAAAAGCTGATCAATATTCAGCGGCTGGAATACGAGTATTACCGCGCACAGATGGACGAGTACGAGCGCGGATGTCCGCCGTGGGACGGGAACCTGACGCTGCCGCAGACGATCCTTTGCCTGGGGGAGGCGGCGTTTGTACCATTCCCGTTTGAGGTTTTCGCGGAGACGTCCATGCGCCTGCGCGCGTATTCGCCCGTGCGGCATACGCTGTGCCTGTCGAACGCGAACGGCTACAACGCGTACCTGCCCACGGAGGATCAGCTGGTGCGCGGGGGATATGAGGTGGGCTGTTTCCGCTACAGCGGGGCGCATCCGCTGATCGACCGCGCGGACCAGGTCATTCTGGAGGAAAACCTGCGCATCATGAGCCCGCTGTCAGGACAGTGACGGCGGAGCAGGGCATAGACGGGGAGGAAAGCATATGTTCAGGATCGGAAAAGAAGAAACGGAAGCCGTGGCGCGCGCGATCATGAGCCGGGATTTTTTCAAGATCAACCACAGCGGACAGGAAGTGCTCCATTTTGACGACGAGTGGAGAAAAACGGTCGGCGCGAAATACGCGCTTACGATGACCTCTGGCTTTGCCGCGCTCTCTTCCGCCCTGATCGGGATGGGGATCGGCCCGGGGGACGAGGTGATCGTGCCGGCCTATACCTATATCGCGTCCGCGCTGGCCGTGACGGCGGCAGGCGCGATCCCGGTGATCGCGGAAGCGGACGAAACGCTGACCCTCGACGCCGCAGACGTGGAAAAGAAGCTTTCAAAACACACGAAAGCGGTGATGCCCGTGCACATCCAGGGCTTCCCCGCGGATATGGACGCGCTGAAAAAGCTTTCCGCGAAATACGGCTTCCGCATCCTGGAGGACGCGTGCCAGGCGGACGGCGGCAGCTACCGCGGAAAGCACCTGGGCACCATCGGGGACGCCGGGGCGTATTCCTTCAACTATTACAAGGTGATCACCGCGGGTGAGGGCGGCGCGCTGGTGACGGATGACCGCGTGATTTACGAACGCGCGCTGATCTACCACGACGCGGCGGCGGTCGCGTTTTTCGGAAACCAGCTGGACGGCATCACCCAGCCCCTGTTCGGCGGCTGCGAATACCGGGTGTCCGACCTGACCGGCGCGATCCTGCGCGAACAGCTCAGGCGCCTGCCCGGACTGCTGCGCGACCTGCGGCGCTGCCGCGACGCGCTGGCGGAACGGGTCACGGGAGCGGGAAAAGCCGTGCAGGCGCCCTCCCATGACCTTGCGGGCGACTGCGGCACCACACTGGCGCTGCGGTTCGGCACGGCGGAAGAGTGCCGGGCCTACCAGCGCAGGTGCCGGGAGGGCGGCGTCGCAACGACGGTGCCCATCGACACGGGAAAGCATGTGTATACGAACTGGACGCAGATCATGGAAAAACGCGGCGCGCTGCATCCGAAGATGGATCCCTTCCGGATGGAGGCCAATCAGGGCCTGAACATGAACTACGCTCCGGATATGTGTCCCAAAACATTGGATCTGCTTTCGCGCACGCTGTACATCGGCATCGATCCGGACTGGACGGAAGCGGAGATCGATGCCCTCGCCGCGGTCATGAACGGATGAGCGTCCCGGTGTGGATCGCGGTATTTGCCGTCACCGTATTTTTCGCGGGCCTGGTGCAGGGCGTGGCGGGCTTCGGGAGCGGACCGATCCAGATGATGGCCTATCCCCATTACTGGCCCCTGCCCGCCGCCGCCGCGGTTTCGGTGTGCGTGTCCGTGCCGCTGAACCTGAATATGCTGATCACCTACCGGCGCGAAGTGCGCTGGAAAAAGGTGCTGCTGCCCATCGTGCCGTATATGGCGGTCTGTTCGGCGGCGATCAGTTTTTCGACGCTGCTCGATCAGGCGCTGATGAAAAAAATCTTCGGCGTGTTCCTGATCCTGCTCGCGGCGTATTACCTTTTGGGAAAGCGCGGGGAAAAGAAACCGTTCACGCCCGTAAAAACGGTCCTGTACGTGCTGGTTTCGGCGCTCTGCGATGCGTTTTTCGGCATCGGCGGGCCGCTGATGGTGCTGTATTACCTGAATAAGACCGATTCCACGAGGGAGTACCTCGGCACGGTCGCGGCGTTTTTTCTGCTCAACGGAGTATACAATTCGATTTACCGCGCGGCGAGCGGCATATTGACCTGGGCGCATCTGCCGTTTATCGGGATCGGCGTCGCGGGGATCCTGGCCGGGGTCACCGTGGCGCACAGGCTGGTGAACCGGATGAACGACGCGAAACTGAAAAAAATCACGTATCTCATGATCGGCGTATCCGG
>CADBNX010000296.1 GCA_902796115.1 uncultured Eubacteriales bacterium | reverse complement strand
GTGTTCCCGCAGGGCCTGCACACCATGGTGCACGTATCCCAGCAGAACGGCAAATTCGTCATGGCGGTCACGCTGGTCGAATCCCTGCCGCAGACGCCCCACCTGGCCACCTACTGCCACGGCCGCTTCAAGCCCGTGGGCGAAAGCTGCAAGGAGCTGTTTGAGAAGCTGCTGCGCATCGGCGTCACGCAGCACTACGCCCTGGTGGAAGGCGATGTGACCCAGGATATCACGGACCTTGGCCGCATGCTCGGAATGGAAGTCACCAGAGTATAAACACCGTTACCGCATACAAAGGGGCTGCTGCACATGCTGAATTGCAACAGCCCCTTTTCCGGACGAAAGGAGTTTCCCATGCTTGACTGTCTGATGCTGGACGTCGGCGGCACGTTCGTGAAAACCGGCAGCGTCGCCGGCGGCGCTTTCGGCGCTCCCGGGCTCTTCCCGATCCGGGAGAGCGGCACCCGGGAAGAGATCCTCTCCCCGATGATCGATTATATCAGGTCCCATCCCGCGAAACGGATCGCGGTCAGTATGCCCGGCCCCATGGATTATCCGACCGGGACCAGCCATATGAAGCACAAGTTTGTCGCGATCGAAGGCATTTCCCTGAAAGCCGAATTCGAAGCGGCGCTTCCCGGCTGCGAGGTATCCTTCCTGCATGACGCGGCCGCGTTCCTGCTCGGCGAAGCCTATGAAGGGAACGGCCTGAAGGACGGCTGCTTTGCCGGCTCCATGCTGGGCACGGGGCTGGGTTTCGGCATGATGCGCGGCGGAAAGCTGCTGATGCGCAGGGTGCTCTCCCCCGCCCTGCCGCTGTGGAACCTGCCCTTTGAAGGGGGGATCGCGGAGGATTACGTGTCCGGCCGCGGCATCCGCCGGCGCTGGACGGAAAAAACCGGAAATACGGACGATGTAAAGGAAATCTCCATCCTTGCCCGGCAGGGAAACCGCGAAGCTATCGACCTCTTCCGGGAGACCGGCGCGCTGTTCGGCCGCATGATCTCAGAGCACACGAAAGGTCAGGGTGTGACCCGGTTCGTCGTTGGCGGGCAGATCGCCAAATCCTGGGATCTGATGGCGCCTTCCTTCGCGGAAAACTGCGCCATTCCCGCCCTGGCCGCGGCACACCTGGACGACGCGGCGCTGCGCGGCGCCTGGACGTTCTCAAGACTCGGACAGGACGCGCTCTACGATATCGTATCCAACTGATCACCCGTGTACACATACCCTGCCATTCAAAGAAAGGAAGTATTCCGATGGATCCGAAAGCCATGTTTTCCATTTCCTACGGTCTGTATATCGTCTGCTCCGAGCAGGACGGCAGAGACAACGGCTGCGTCACCAACACCCTGGGCCAGGTCACCTCGACCCCCAATCAGGTGTCGCTCACGGTGAACAAAGCCAACCTGACCCATGGCATGATTTTTGCCACGAACCGTTTCACCGCGTCCGTGGTCAGCCAGGACGCCTCCTTTGACCTTTTCCGGCACTTCGGCTTCCAGAGCGGCCGGGAGGTGGACAAATTTGCCTCCTATACCGACTGCTTCCGCGGCGGAAACGGCGTTATGACCGTCACCGGCGGCACCAACGCGTGGCTCTCCGCCTGGGTCACGCAGAAAATCGACCTGGGCACGCACACGCTCTTCATCGCCACCGTCACGGATATGGAGCAGCTCACTCAGACGCCGTCCGCCACCTACACCTATTATCAGCAGCACATCAAGCCCCGTCCGCAGCCGGCCGCCCCGAAGGGCAAAACCGTATGGCGCTGCCGCATCTGCGGCTATGAAATCGAAACGGAAGAGCTGCCGGACGATTTCATCTGCCCGATCTGCAAGCACGGAAAGAGCGATTTTGAAAAGGTGACCGTATGATTGCCGCGACCGGCCGCAAGGAGGTATGAGTGATGAACCGAAAAGTATTTCCGCTTGGTTTCTGGAACTACGCGAAGCTCGGCATGTACGGCACGGAAGCGGTACAGGACTGGCAGGACTGCGGTATGAACCTGTGCATGTCCCCGCGCTTTGAGGCCGAAGAGGACGATCCGAAGCAGCTGATCGCTTTCCTGGATGAATGCGAAAAGCGCGGTATCCGCCTGGTGGTGGACGACCAGCGCGCCAGCTGGATCGGCGCCTCGACCGACCCGGAAGGGTATAAGGAGCGCTTCGGGCGCGTGCTGGCGGATTTCGGGTCCCACCCCGCCGTCTTCGGCTTCTATGTGGGCGACGAGCCGAGCGGCGCGCAGCTTGCCGACGCGAAGGCCGCCATCCGCCTGCAGCGCGAATGCGCCCCGCACCTGACCCCGTTCATCAATTTCAATCCGTATTCCGACGGCAATGAAAAGCACCTGAACGGGCAGGATTTCGACAGCTGGATCGATGATTTCGTCCGCGAATCCGGCCTGCAGCTGCTCTCCTATGACCGGTATTCCCAACTGAACCCGCACGACGAGGTGAACAGCGGCATCGACGAATACTACAAATCCCTGAACCGGTTTTCCGCGGCGGCCAAACGGAATCACGTGCCGCTGTGGGTATCCGATCTGGCCGTGGGGCATTTCCGCTACCGCTGCCCGAAGGAGGACGACCTGCGCTGGCAGCTGACCACAAGCGTGGCAAGCGGCGCGGACTGCGTGTGGTGGTTCTTCATGTATATGCGCACCTGCCGCATCAATTACCGTGTGGCGCCCATCGACGAGCTGGGCGAGAAAACGGAAACCTACCACTGGCTTTCCCGGGTGCAGCGCTCCTTCCAGCAGCAGTTCGGCGGCCTCTTCCCCCTGCTCACGCATGAGGAAAGCCTGCACGCGCTGCGCGCCTACGGCGGGTATCCGCTTCTGCGCTGGAACAGCCACCCCATCGTAAAGAACCTGACGTGCGATCATCATCTCCCGGCGCTGATTTCCCTCTTCCGCGCGGACGACGGCACGAAATACCTCGCCCTCGTCAACAATTCCCAGACCGAAAGCGGCTATTTCCACCTTCTGCTGCAGCCCTGCGTGAAGGAAATGTACCGCGTGGCCTTCTCCATGTTCGACACCCGCACCAACAGCGCCTTCGGCGGGGGCTGCCACAAGGTGCAGGCGACGCCCTGGGGCGGCGCGGAAGTGAACTGCAGATACAACGATGTGTGCAACGCCTTCTCCGTTGCGGAGGACGGCACCGTGCACAACGGCGCGTGGCTCGCGCCCGGCCAGATGGAAGTATACCGTCTGGTATTCTGAACGCTGCCCGCGGGAACACGGCCTGCCATGTGCAGCCGTACGGAGGCATCCGCGTATCAAACTGAGCTGTAACTAAAATACAATCAAAATACAATATCCCTGTTGACAGGATGTTTCATGCGGCATAGAATGCAGTTAACCGTTGAGGGAGACGAGTACGCTCCGCCCGGTGCCACAGAGAACCGCGGATGGTGGGATCGCGGTGCACGCAGCGAAGCCGAATGGACTCCTGAGGGCAAACCGAAAGGGAAACCGAGTAGGGGCGACGGAGTTTTCCTCCGATATCAAAGAAAACCGTATGATGGTACGGATTGAGCGGACGCGCAAGCGTCAAGCCGGGTGGCACCGCAGGGAATTTTCACCCTGTCCCAGCACAAGTATACTGGGACAGGTTTTTTGTACGCTGTCCCGCGAAAAAGAAAGGAGCATCCCCATGAACAACAGCATTCCCTACAAAATCTATCTGACGGAAGACGAGCTCCCGAAAACCTGGTACAATGTGCGCGCGGACATGAAAGTGAAGCCCGCTCCGCTGCTCAACCCCGGCACGCTCAGACCCATGACCGCCGCGGAGCTGGCCCCCGTCTTCTGCGAAGAGCTGGTAAAGCAGGAGCTGGACAACGATACCCGCGACTATCCCATCCCGCAGGAGATCCAGGATTTCTACAAAATGTACCGTCCTTCCCCGCTGGTGCGCGCGTACTGCCTGGAAAAGAAGCTCGGCACGCCCGCGAAAATCTACTACAAATTCGAGGGCAACAACACCTCCGGCAGCCATAAGCTGAATTCCGCGATTGCGCAGGCGTACTACGCCAAAAAGCAGGGCCTGAAGGGCGTCACCACCGAAACCGGCGCCGGGCAGTGGGGCACCGCCCTGTCGATGGCCTGCTCCTATTTCGGCCTCGACCTGAAGGTATACATGGTCAAGGTATCCTATGAGCAGAAGCCCTTCCGGCGGGAGGTCATGCGCACCTACGGCGCGTCCGTCGTTCCCAGCCCGTCGGATACGACCGAGGTGGGCCGGAAAATCCTGCGGGAATTCCCCGGCACCACGGGCAGTCTCGGCTGCGCGATTTCCGAAGCGGTCGAAGTCGCCGTCAGCAACCCGGGCTACCGGTATGTGCTGGGCAGCGTGCTCAATCAGGTGCTGCTGCATCAGTC
>CADBNX010000295.1 GCA_902796115.1 uncultured Eubacteriales bacterium | reverse complement strand
GATCGTCTATCACACGACCCCTACCGCCTACCTGCTGAACCTGCGTCTTGAGCACGCCAAATACCTCCTGCATTCGCCGACCGCCACGGTTTCGGAAATCGCGGCGCAGGTCGGTTTTCAGGATACCAATTATTTTGTCCGGTTCTTCAAAAGCCGCACCGGAATGACACCCCTGCAGTACAAAAAGGCCCTGTGAAAAGCTCCCTGCCGCGCGAAACCCTCTTGCATTCCGGGGTGTTTTCCTGTAAGATAGACTGCGAATTACACAACGTGGGATGCTGTTTCTTGATTTTACTTGGAAAGGCGGCGGCTGGAATGAAAAAGAAACTCTGGACACTGGTTTTGTGGCTGACGGCGCTGTGGATCACGCTGTGCCTGCCTTTCGCGCCGGCGTGCGCCGAAGCGCAGGAAGCCGAAGATGCTTTCATTGATAACACCGCGGACGAAAGCACCGCGCATGTGACCGGGCAATTGAATGCGGCCGGTACCGTCACGGCATCGGCGGAACAGGGCGGCACGCAGCTGATCGGAGATATCAGTCTGCGCGTGGCGCCGCCCCTGATCGGACAGCACCGGCTCTCCTGTGACCCGGAAGTGGTCATTCTCGAAGGAGCGGGTTTTGTCCTGCGCAGCGCGTACTGGCTGGAAGAGGGCGGCGGGTTTGCGACCATCGAGGAGGATTACGTTTTCGAGGAGGGCAAAACCTATTACCGCAGCCTGTGGCTGACGGCGGAAGAGGGGTATGCGTTCCGGAGCGGCGCTCCGGCGTCGGGCAACTATGAAACCCGGTTTCATCTGGACGGAGTCTGCACGATCGACGGCGGCGATCTGTACATCGCGGCGGTCCGGGGCGACGCCGAATCCGGCACCGACCTGACGGTCGTGGTCATGGTGAAGCCGGAAAAGGGGACGGAGTACTCCGTTCTGGTCACCTCCAACAACAAATACATGGGCACTGCCACCGCTTCCCCCTCCTCCGGCTTTACGGGCACGAAAGTCACGCTCACGCCGGAATCCTCTTCGTCCTACAGGCTCGGGGAGTGGAAGGTACTCAAAGGCGGCGTCACCGTCGCGGAAGACAATACCTTCATCATCGGCACGGAGGACGTGGAAATCGAGGCGGTGTTTGTGGACAATACCGTCGGCATCGCCCTGGGAGCGACGGAAGGAGGCAGTTACCGTCCTGTCAGTGAGCTGTGGGGCAACGTCTATGAGGAACAGGTTTACAGCATGAACATCAGCGCGGTCGCGGGAGACCGTCTGACGCTGCTGGCAAAGCCCGCGGAGGGATACACGTTCCTGGGCTGGTATGAAGGCGTGATCGGCGAAAGCTACTTTGTGGAGGATCACACGGATGTCCTGATTTCCTCCGAAGCGGAGTATACCTTCACAGCCGCGGAATATCAGGTTCTCTGCGCGGTATTCGCCCCGCGCCTCCCCGGTGACGCGGACGTAAGCGGCAGCGTGGAAGCAAAAGACGCGCTGGCAGTGCTGCAGTACGCCCGCGGCGCACAGAAGGAAATCAACCTCTCAAACGCCGATGTGAACGGTGACGGGAAAGCGGACATACAGGACGCGCGGATGATTCTGCAGCACTGCTGCGGGTGGGACGTGATCCTGAAATAAACGAAGCAAAAAAGACAGGCGGTGCCGCGGATGAAAAGGAACTGCGGCACCGCCTGTTTCAATGATATGCGGCACGGTCTGCCGGGAGTCGGGCGATTCGCGAAGGCAAAACCTCCTACAGGCAGCGATACAGCACGTTTCTCAGCCTCGGCTGATAAAACTCCTCGTGCGGGTTGAGCATATGCTCGGCCCAGAACAGGGCAAGGTTCGCCTCGGGGTCCACGATCACGGTGGCGCCGGCCGCGCCGCCCCAGCCGAATTCGCCCTTTTCCCCGATGAAGCCCGACTGCGCGCGGGAGAGCGTCGTGCGCACGCCCAGTCCGTATCCGTATCCGATAAGCTGCCGCCAGTTGAAATCGGCGAGCTGCGCGGGAGTGAGCTGGTTTTCCCGCAGCAGGGAAATGCCGCCGGGAGTGAGGATCCTTTCCCCGGTCAGCCCGACGCCGCCGTTGGCCAGCGCGTACGCGAACCTGGCGTAATCATCGACCGCTCCCGTAATGCCGGCTCCGCCGGAATCATATCGGCTTCCGAGGCGGTGGCTCACCTTCTTTCCCACGTTCACGATTTTCCCGTGTCCGGGAAATCCGCCCCCCTGCAGCTTCACGATATCGGCTGTTCCCGATACGTCGTCCCGGTACTGCTCCGCCATGCGCGCTTCCTCCGCCTCTCCGGGATGATAGTACACATCCCGCATGGCAAGCGGCTCCCAGATATGCTTTTTCACGTAATCCGCGAAACGCTCCCCGGAAACGGCCTCCACCGCGGCGGCCAGCACGTCGTGGCACAGGCTGTAGCGCCAGTGCTCCCCGGGATCAGACAGCAGCGGATCCTCCGCCAGACATTCCGCCGTCCGGAGGGTATCCATCCTTTCCTCCGTCAGCAGCCTTGCTTTTTCAAAGGCCGGCGTATTGAAGTCATAGCTCAGGCCCGCCGTCATCGTAAACAGATGGCGCATCGTCACCGGCCGGCACGGCGGACGCAGGCTTCCGTCGGCGTTCTTCACCCGCGCGTTTTTCCAGGCGGGGATATATTCCTCAAGCGGGTCGTCCAGCAGAAAAAGCCCCCGTTCGTACAGCTGCAGCGCGGCAACGGCCGTGGTCACCTTGGAGCACGAATAGAAATTGAACAGTTCATCCCCGCGCATCGGCACCCGATTTTCCAGATCGGAAACCCCCTCCGCATGGAAGAAAACGCGCTCCCCGTTCCGATAGACCGCG
>CADBNX010000294.1 GCA_902796115.1 uncultured Eubacteriales bacterium | reverse complement strand
TTGTCAAAATAGCTGATCCCGGCGCTCATCGCGTTGCTCGCGATCGGGGAAGCGGTAATGCAGGTATAGGTTTCCTTTTCCGGCGCGGCTTCCTTCGCCGCGGCGGCGCTGTCATTCAGGAATTTGTCCATCGCGTACAGGCTGAAAAGCCGCCACTGGATCCAGGGTTCCGGAGACTCGCCCCCGACCGGTTTTCTGCGCGGCGCTTCTTCTGGCGCGAGGCCTTTTGCCTTCCGCCATTCCTGATACGCCGCCAGCGTGGCCGGATGGTAATCGAAAGTGCCGTTGTACGGATAATGCGGTTCATTGTAAATCTGATAGGAAAGAACGCCCGGGATCGCGGCAAAATGCGCCGCCAGCGCGCGCGTCATATCCAGGTTGTCCTTTACGATCCCCTTATGGAACATCGAGCTCTGCATGAACGCCGACCAGTCCAGATGCATCGGCTCGTCCTTTTCGTTGCGCATCAGGTAATCGTCATACCCGTGCAGGTTCATCACATACCCCTGCAGGCGTACGCTGGTGGCCATTCCTTTTTCATCCGCTTCCTTCAGCATTTCATCCACAAAAGGCGTATGGACGGCGATTTTTCCGTCTTCCAGCTTCACATCGCCGATGGCTGCCACACGCAGAAAATTGAAGCCCACCTCCCGCATCAGGCGGATATCTTCCTTCATCAGGCCGATTCGGTCCCCGGAAGGCGGAGCCGGATACTTCGCTTCGTGAAAAGAGGGATAGTAAGACTGCCCCATCGCGATGACGGGGTTTCCATCCTGATACAGAATGCCGTTTTTCAGCTGATACATGTTCGTTACTCCTTCCCGTTCGTTTCCGGCGGAAACAAATATGCGCACTGTTATTATACAATGGATTCGATGGAATTGCGATCAAAGTTTCCGAAAAAAATTCTGCTTTTTTGCCGTGTTTCCGCATCTGTGTTCTTGCCTCTCCGCCCACATTGGCATATAATACAGAAAACGTCTGCAGGAGGTGGGACCCCATGAAAGATTTCAAACCTGTACGAACTGCCGTCATCGGATGCGGCATGATCAGCAAGATTTATCTTGAGAACTGCGTCAGGCAGTTCCATGTTCTGGATGTGGTCGGCGTCAGCGATCTCGTGCCCGAACGCAGCGCCGCGCGCGCCGCGGAGTTCGGCGTACGCCAGATGACCAACGAGGAGATCCTGTCGGATCCATCGATCGAGCTGGTCATCAACCTCACCTATCCCGTTTCCCATTATCAGGTCACCAAAGCCGCGCTGCTCGCCGGCAAGCACGTACACACCGAAAAAATGATGGCCACCACCTTTGAACAGGCAAAGGAACTGTATGACCTGGCAAAGCAGAAAGGGCTCTACCTGACCGCGGCGCCGGACACCTTCCTGGGCGCCCGGCTGCAGACAGCCCGTCAGGTGCTCGACAGCGGCCTGATCGGAAAACCGCTTGCTGCGAATATCGCCCTGTCGCGCTGCTACCGCCATAACGAATGGAAAAAGGAAGAAGAAAAACGCTTCGCGTTCTGCCCGGGCGGCGGCATTCTGAACGACGTCGGATGCTATTATCTGACGGCGCTGGTCAGCATGCTGGGCAGTATTGAACGGGTATGCGGCTTCTCATCCACCTGGGAGCCCGCGCGGCCGTTCCTGAATCCCGAAAACCCGGCCTACGGCAAAATGATGACCTATGAGGACTGCCCGAACAACTATGCCGGTGCGCTGCAGTTTGAAAACGGCGTACTGTGCGGCCTGACCGTCACCTCGGAAACCTACGGCGGCGGTTCCTCCTTCATGCTGTACGGCACGCAGGGCACGCTCTGGCTGGACGATCCGAACAATTTCGGCGGACCGCTGGAGATCGAGCTGAAAGGCAGCCGCGAGAAAATCGCCCTGCCGCTGACACACGCGTACGACACCAACTCGCGCGGACTGGGCGCGGCGGATCTGGCCTATGCCATCCGCAACGGGCGCGCACCGCGCTGTCTGCCGGAAATGGCGCTGCACACTTTTGAGGCTTCCTGCGGCGTTGTGAAAAGCGGCATGGAAAACACGACGGTGCGCCTGACGACGCGCACGGAGCGGCCCGCGCCCTTTGAGCCCGGCCACACGGAGTATCCTGAGGCGGTGATGGATCTGTGAGCAGCCGCATCAGTGTTCAGTACTACACCATCCGCAGCAGGATGACCACCCCGGATGACACCCGTGCCACGCTCCGCACGCTGGCGGAAATGGGCGTGGAATGGATCCAGCCCTCCGTTCCTTCCTTCTGGACCGCGGAGGAATTCGCACGCGAACTGAAGGCGGCCGGCATCCGGGCGGACTCCTTCTCCTGTCTCGCGCCGGACCTGCTTTCCGGACGGGAGGAACTGCTCCGCACCGCGCAGGCGCTGGACGCCTTTGTCATCCGCACCGGCAGTCTCTCCCGGAAACAGGCCATGAACCGCGACGCCTCGCTCGCTTATGCGCTGGAAGCGGAAAAGCAGGCTCAGGCGCTCAAAAAAGACGGGCTCACCTGCATTTATCATTTTCACGCCTATGAATTCTGCGATCTTGGCGACGGTACCACGCCGGTCGATCTGCTGATGCGGTATGCCCCGACGATGGTTTTCCAGCCCGACGTACACTGGCTGGCCGCCGCGGGCTTCCCGCCGGAAAAGAAACTGAAGGATTTCGCCGGAAAATGCGAATACGTTCATATGCAGGATTACGCGATGCTTCCGGACAGCACCGGCGAAAACATCGCTTCCGAAACCGTGCCGGTCGGCAGGGGCAACCTGAACTGGCCTGAAATCGTAAAGACCTGTGAAGAAATCGGCGTGAAGCTGTACGTGATCGAGCAGGATCACTGTCAGAAGGACGAACTCGAATCCATCGCGGACAGCCTGACCGCCCTGAGAAAACTGGGCATTCAATAACATACGATCAAAAGCCGGTCTGAACCGACCGGCTTTCTTTTTCATGGAGATCAAGGAGGTTTTTACATGCGAAAAATCGGCTCGCTTCTTCTTCACACCTCGGCGGAAATCCCTTATTCCCGGGTTTCGGTAGGGTACGAATGCCTGGATCGAGAACTGTTCAAACCGGAGCGCTGTTATGAACTGACGGGGAAAAGCGGCGTCAAGCTCGCCCGTGTCCAGACAGGCTGGGCCAAATGCGAAAAAGAAAAAGGCGTGTATGATTTCGCGTGGCTGGACGAAATCGTGGATTCCCTTCTGGCGCAGCACGTACAGCCCTGGTTCTGCGTATGCTTCGGCAATCCGCTCTATATGCCGGACGCGCTGACGCCCGCCGCCGTGGGCTGCGTGCCGCTCCTGTACGGGGAGGATGTGCTGAACGCGTGGAAGGCCTATGTGCGCGCCATGGCCGCGCACTACAAAGGACGGATCACTCATTTCGAAATCTGGAACGAGCCGAACGGACGCGCGTTCTGGTACCCCGGGGAACCTAACGGCGCCGAATATGCATCCCTGGTATCTCTCACCGGCGGGATCATCCGCGAGGTCATTCCCGAAGCCAGGATCGGCGGAGTCGTCGCAGGCTACGCGGTCAACGAATATCTGGAGGATTTCTGCGGTGCAATTCCCGCCGATGACATCGACTTTTTCTGCTACCACGCCTATACCCTGAAGCCCGAGGAAAACTACCTGGATGCTGTCCGGAACCTGCGGAATTGCTTTGAACGGCACGGTCTGGGCCATGTGGAGCTGTGGCAGGGAGAGGCCGGCTGTCCCTCCTGGTTCCCCCCCAATCACTGGCTGCATCCGCGTTTCCCGGGCACGGAACGCCTGCAGGCAGTCTGGATCCTGCGCCGTTTTGTGCTGGATCTGGCCGCGGGTGCCGCCGTATCCTCCTATTTCATCATCGCGGATATGATGGAAAAGCCCTATGCCAAAGCGAGGGATGTACTGGCCAATCCCGCCCGGCACGGGCTTCTGAACGGTCTCACCTACACACCGAAGAAAGCCTATGAAATCATCAGCCGGCTCGCGACGCTGCTTGCCGGGGATTGTTTCCCCCTGCCCCGCCCGAGCTCCGTCTCATGCCCAGGCGCGGAGGAGAAAAACGTTTCCTTTTCCTTTACCGTGCAGGGTTCTCCCGTATGGGCATATTACCTTGTCACGGACGTTGAAGTTGAAACCCCGATGCGCGAAGGATGCACCGTACGTCTCGGCGCACCGGGCCTGAAATCACCCGTCCTGATCGATCCGTTTACCGGAGATTGTTTCCGCCCGGAGGAAGGGGACATCACCCGCAGGCAGGACTGCCTGATCCTTCGCAATATGCCCATCGGCGAGTATCCGCTGTTCCTGTGTGAAGAAGAACTGTACGGGATCGGATAAAGCCGGTCCCTTCAATCGCCGGGAATAAAGATGAATCCGTTGGCATCGGCATATCTTTCGGCATACGTATCGGCACAGCCGCAGATAAACCGTACCCTGCTGCCGGCAAAAGCGTCCGCGGCGATATCGGTCACCGTTTCCGGCAGGATCACCGCGTCGGCCGAAACCCCGGCAAAAGCCATGCTTTCGATTCTCTGCGTCTCCGCGGGGATTCTCAGAAAAGACCGGGGTTCGTCCGTGCGCTCCGTATCGATCGTGATCGTCACATTGCCGTTTCCCAGCAGCGCCTCCATCTCCTCAGGCGTTTTGTCCGTGATTCTGCCGAGCCTCGTATACGCCCAGCTGTTGTTTCCGTAGAACACCACCAGCCGATCGGAGGAATAAAGCACGATATCTCCGGGAGAGGTGACGGTCTGCACGTCGCTGCTGGGAAGGCTCTGCCCGATCGGTCCCACCTGCTCGAAGCCGCCGTACATGGACATCTGAACGGTGAGTCCGCCTGCCGCCAGTTCCCGCAGCGCTTTCACCGAATCGTTGTCCTCCCAGGCCACGGATACGGGGGTATCGTTGATCGTCATCCGCATCTCCGCTTCCTCCTTCAGCCCAAGCCCGAGCACCCAGTCACGGATATCATCCGTCCCGCTGCCGTTGTCGATGCGCTTCACATCGAGCCACACTGCCCCATCCCCTGCCAGTGCCTGCAGGTTTCGCGCACTGGAGCCCGCGCCGCTGGACGCGGAGGTACAGAACGGCACCACGGTTTTGCCCGAAAGATCGATGCCCTCAAGCAGGGTATACAGGATTCGCGGTGCCTGGCCATGCCAGATGGGATAGCCGATAAAAACCGTATCGTACGCTTCCATCGAATCCGGCCATACGGAGATCGCGGGACGGGCCGTGCTGTCTTTCTGTTCCCGATCCGCGCGGCAGTCGGTATAATACCTGAGGTCATCTTCGGTATAGGGCGTTTCCGGCACGATTTCAAACACATCCGCGCGCAGGATATCCGCGATCGTATACGAGACCGCTTTCACCGTATCATTCGTGGAAAAAAAGATGACAAGCACCGATGCATCCGGATTTACCGCAAGCTCAGGCAATGACGCAATATTCACGGTGGCCGATGAAACCGCGTCCGCCGCAAACGCGGGCGGGACAGCCGTGCCTGTCACCAGGACAAGCAGGAGAGCGAGCAGTTTCCGCAGCGCCTCAGACAATTTCATTATCTCATCCCCTCTGTTTCGGTTCAAAAAACGGAGAATGCGTGTGAGCGCATTCTCCGTCCATGCCCGGAACTTTACCGCTGTACGCGTCCGGAAGCGTTTCCGCCCATCAGGGCCAGCACTTCGCTTTCGGAAACCATGTTGAAATCGTGCTCGATGGTCTGCTTCAGGCAGGAAGCGGCAACCGCGAATTCGATGGTATCCTGCTCGCTCATGCCCTTGCGCATCGCGTGGATCAGTCCGCCGCCGAAGCTGTCGCCGCCGCCGACGCGGTCCACCAGTCTGATCAGGTAATCCTTGGAGAAATATGCCTTTCCGCCCGTATAGAGCATACCGGCCCAGTGGTTCTCGCTGGCGGAAATGGAGCCGCGCAGGGTGATGGCCACCGCTTTGCAGCCGAAACGGTCCTGCAGCTGCTTCGCGACGCTCACATAGCCTTCCTTGTTCAGCTTGCCGCCCTGGATGTCCGTATCCGTGGCTTCAATGCCGAATACGTCCTTCGCGTCCTCTTCGTTGGCGATCAGCACATCCACATAGGGTACCAGTTTCCCCATCACTTCCCCGGCCTTTTCACGGGTCCACAGCTTGCCGCGGTAGTTCAGGTCGCAGGAAACGGTGATTCCCTTTTCACGGCACTTTTTCAGCGCGTCCATGCAGATTTCAGGCAGCTCGCCGCCAAGCGCCGGCGTAATGCCCGTCCAGTGGAACCAGTCCGCGCCGTCCAGGATCTTATCCCAGTCGTATTCTTCCCGTTTGGACAGGGCTACAGAGGAATTGGCGCGGTCGTAAATCACCTTGCTGCCGCGCTGGGAAGCGCCTTTTTCGCAGTAGTACACGCCCAGTCTCGGGCCGCCGCGCAGGATAAAGGAAATGCCCACGCCGAAATGGCGCAGCGCGTTCACCGCGCACTGTCCGATTTCATGGGTGGGAACCTTGGTCACGTAGTCCGCTTCGTTGCCGTAATTGGCCAGGCTGACCGCCACGTTGGCCTCGCCGCCCGCGTAGCTCGCTTCGAAGCACTCCGCCTGCACAAAACGCTGATAGCCCGGGGGATTCAGCCGCATCATGATTTCGCCGAAGGTTACGATCCTGCTCATATTCAACCAACCGCCTTTCTGTATTCGCGCGCCAGCGCGATGATTTTGTCCCATTCCCCATTCATGATCCATTCCTTGTTCACCAGTCCGCCCCCTACGCCGATGCCGCAGCACCCGGCCGCGAGGAAGCTTGCGCAGTTCTTTTCATTGACGCCGCCCACCGCCATCAGCGGGATCTGGCTCAGCGGCGCGCGGATCGCCTTGATGTAATCCGGTCCCAGCGTACCCGCCGGGAAGATCTTCACGATGTCCGCGCCGTTTTCCCAGGCGGCCACTGCTTCGGAGGGCGTCATCGCGCCGGGCATCGAGATAAGCCCCAGTTCCTTGACCTTGCGGATCAGCGCCGGATTGGTGTTCGGCGTAATGATGTATTTCGCGCCGCCGTCCCGCGCCATCAGAAGCTGCTCTTCCGTCAGTACGGTGCCGGCTCCCACCAGCATTTTCCCTTCCATATGGCGGGATACCGCGGCAATCCCTTCCTGCGTACCCTTCCAGGAAGAGGGGTCCTTCTGCACGAAGGTGACCTCCATCAGATCGATGCCGCCTTCCAGCAGCGCCTCGGCAAGAGATTTCAGATAAGCCGGTTCAAGGCCGCGTACGATGCAGACAATTTTTCTCTCCAGGATCCGGGACAGCGTGTCCATTTCCATCACCTCAAATTCATCCGGAATCGTCCCTGTATATGATACCACATTTTCCCTCCCCCGCGCCATAGAAAAACGGAATTTCCAAAAAAAGATTACCCCGGGATACGATGAAGTTCTGATTCCCGCCTGTATATCTCTTTCATCCATTGATGTACGGAGGCATCATCGGCATTTTCAACTGTGATCGTACGATTTCGATCAGTCCATTTCATGTCATCTCCCCAAAAAGCGTTTATAAGCGCATAAAGATATGGGAATATCTTTTTCTGTTCAGTTGTAAATGTTCGAATCTGCTGATAGCCTTCAAGGAATGCTGAAAAAACGATTTCTTCCTGATGCCCGGCAAGCTCATCCGGATAATCCATCAGACGGGCATCAAAGAGTGCTTGCATAACAGCATCAAAGAACAGATGATTGTCGCCGCATCGATTAAAATCAAACACTCCCAGTCTTCCACTTCGCGTCTGATATAAATTACAGTCACTGATGTCTCCCTGAACAGCATAGCGCAATTTGTTACCCAAAGGTTTAATTTGGGATATGAGCCATGTATGTTTTTGTACGATTTCCTGATACAGGTTTCTGTCAATTGTAAGCAGTCTATCCCTGTGCCTGACAAATGCATCGAAACTGAACAATTCATTCTCTGATAAAGGATCAAACAACACTTTGTTCTGCACATGAAAATCAACTTCTTCGGCTATGTTATGCATTTTTGCAAGCAATTCGCCGGTCTCCTTCGCAGTTTTCGGATCGACCACCTTTATTTCTCCATCTTCAAAGTTTTCAACGGTTACGACAACGTTGTATCCGTTTATTGTATAGCATTGCGCAAAATGCCCATCAGAGGAGGTATACACTTTCGGCGTTTCGATACCATACTCATGCAGCAAAGCTGCAAAACGGCTCTGGGCTTCAATAATTTCCTGTGGAGCATAGAGGCTGTTGC
>CADBNX010000293.1 GCA_902796115.1 uncultured Eubacteriales bacterium | reverse complement strand
CGTAGGTTCGATCCCTGCCACCCCAGCCAATCTGACCCATTAGCTCAGTTGGCAGAGCACTTGACTTTTAATCAAGGTGTCCGGAGTTCGAATCTCCGATGGGTCACCATTCGCGGGCGTGGCGGAATGGCAGACGCGCCAGATTTAGGTTCTGGTACCGAGAGGTGTAAGAGTTCAAGTCTCTTCGCCCGCACCATCCCGAAAGCCCCGATGCGGTAGTAGCTCAGTTGGTAGAGCGCCACCTTGCCAAGGTGGAGGTCGCGAGTCCGAGCCTCGTCTACCGCTCCAGACGCGGGTGTAGCTCAATGGTAGAGCTCCAGCCTTCCAAGCTGGTCACGTGGGTTCGATTCCCATCACCCGCTCCATATGATGCGCCATTAGCTCAGTTGGTAGAGCACCTGACTCTTAATCAGGGTGTCCCGGGTTCGAGTCCCTGATGGCGCACCAAAAAGAAAAGCCGCGTGGGCGGCTTTTTCTTTGCTGTTCTCCGGACTGCTTCGCGTTTTTTCCCGCGAACGGAAAGGGGCATTTGCCCTCCTACGCGATTTCGGCCACATAAGGCCTGTGATCGGAAGCCAGTTCCGCGGGAATATCCGCGGACAGGGTTTTCAGGTCATGACTTGTGAAGATATAATCGATTTTCCGGTCGGGCTTATCGGACGGCCAGCTCATCAGCGATTTCCCGAACAGTTCGGCCGTGTCGTACAAACGCTCGCGGATCGGCGCGAGAACCGGATTATCCGGCGTCACATTCATATCGCCCATCAGAATGAAACGCTGATCCCGAATGACTTCGCTGAGCGTTCTGACAGAATTTGCGTGCTCGTCGGGGTTCAGGCCGAAGTGCGTCACGCAGACGCAAAGACCGCCGGGAACGTCAAGCTCCGCCCGCAGTACGCACCTGGTTTCGTAATAACCGTCATAAGCCGGCGTTTCGGGATCCGGCACGGGAATCACGCTTGTGCGAAGGAGCGGAAACCGGGACAGCAGGGCGTTGCCGTAAGGCATACCGAACAGCACGAGCGCCGGCGCGAAGAACACTTGAAAACCAAGCCGCTGTGCCAGTTCAAGGGGCTGCCTGCTGTATTTGCGCTTTTCGGCATCGTCATACACCTCGTTGAGGCCGATGATATCGGCGCCGCTTCGCCGGATCACATCGGCGACAGCATCATAATCGACTTCGTGCGTCAGGAAATTCTGACAGTGCGCAATATTGTAACTCATCAGTTTCAGACTCATGTTATCCTTCCTTTCTTCCTGCTCCGACAGAGAGGATCCTGTGATATTATGACAGATCATCCGTCCCGGATCAAGCGGAAATTTTGACAAAAAACGCGAACGCTCCAATGCGGTTGTTCAAATCCGGCTCGTTCCGGAGCGGCGCTCTTGTGTTTTCGCGGCAAAGGGTACATAATAGGCATGACTGTTTGGATGAAAACACCGCGGTTTGGCTTCCAAACGAAAAAGGAGGAAAAAATGAGTTTGCCGGACGAGACGGAAAAGATACATGAAAAACAGGAAGATTATGAACCGGTACTGCTGAATCCGTCCGAGGGACTGCCCCGCACGGATTATCCGAGGCCGCAGTGGAAAAGGCGGGAATGGATGAGCCTGAACGGAAAATGGGACTTCGCGTTTGATTTCAGCGACAGCGGAAGGGAACGCGGTATGATGGAGGACGGGGAATATCCGCATACGATCCTGGTTCCGTTCTGTCCGGAAAGCAGGCTTTCCGGGATCGGGTATACGGATTTCATCCCGGCGGTCTGGTACCGGCGTACCGTAAAACTGGACAGCATCCCGGAAGGCAGGGCGCTGATCCACTTCGGCGCGGTCGATTACGAATGCACGCTGTGGGTGAACGGGAAGGAGACCGGAAGCCACAGGGGCGGATACGCAAGCTTTGAATTCGATATTACGGAAGCGCTGCGGGTCGGAGAGAACACACTGGTTCTTCATGCCCGCGACGATCAGCGTTCCGGACGTCAGCCCTTCGGAAAACAGAGTCCGCGAAGCCGGTCGTACGGGTGCCTGTATACGCGGACGACGGGGATCTGGCAGACGGTGTGGCTGGAGTTCGTTCCGGCAAAATACCTGCATCATGCCCGCATGATCCCGCAGGCGATCGACGGCGCGCTGGAGGCGACCGTGTTCACATGCGGCGCCGAACGCGGCGATATCGTTGAGATGACCGCGTATTATCACGGCAGGAAGGCAGGTTTCGCCAGGGGAAGCGTCGCAGGGGATCAGGCAAGGATACGCCTGGAAGTGAGCGAAAAGCATCTGTGGTTTCCGCTGAAGCCGGAACTGTACGATCTGACAATCCGACTGAGGGATGGCAGGACGGGGCGGGAAGATGATACCGTGGAAAGCTATTTCGGGCTGCGGGATATTACGCTCAGCGGAAAGGCACTGCTTGTGAACGGAAAAGCGGTGTTCATGCGCACGGTGCTCGATCAGGGTTTCAATCCGGAAGGCATTTATACGGCGCCGGATGACGGATTCCTGAAGCACGATATCGAACTGATGCTGGATTTGGGCTTCAACGGCGCCAGGCTGCACCAGCGTGTTTTCGAGGAACGGACGCTGTACTGGGCGGACCGGCTGGGGTACCTGGTATGGGGAGAGTACGCCGGAGGCTTCGATCTGTCCTCCGCCGCGGCGATCGAATACTTCCTGCCGGAATGGATGGAAACGGTACAGCGTGATTTCAATCATCCCGCGCTGATCGGCTGGTGTCCGCTGAATGAAACCTATCACAAAATGGTCCTGGACCCGGAAACGCACCGAATCTTCTACCGTGTAACAAAAGCCATGGATCCGACGCGGCCCGTGATCGACGCCAGCGGGGGGATCCATTATGAAACCGACCTGTTTGACGTTCATGATTATGAACAGGACCCCGGAAAACTGCGCGGGTATCTCGCGCCGATGGCGAAGGATCCAGCGGCATGCCATTGCCCGATCGAACGCTACCGGGGAGCGGCGCCGAAGAGACCCAATGAATACCGCGGGCAGCCGTACTGGGTGAGCGAATGGGGCGGAACCTTCTGGGATCCGGAGCTGAAGGCCGGGGAAAAGGGCTGGGGCTATGGCGAGGCGTGCCGCAGCGAGGAAGAATTCGCCGCCCGTTATGAGGGACTGGCGGACGCGCTGCTGTCGCATCCGCGCGTGTGCGGTTTCTGTTACACCCAGGCGACGGATATCGAACAGGAACGCAACGGACTGTATTTTTATGACCGTACGCCCAAGCATCCGAAGTGGGTGTACGAACGCATCAGGAAAGCAAATCTGGCCGCTGCCGCGATTGAGAAGGAATAAGCCGCCGAACAAATGAAAACACCGTTTCACACTGCCGGAGAGGCGCTTTTTTGCCGGAGCGGGTTGTATTTTTATGCGGGCTGTTGTATGATGGCAGTGCTCGGAAGGAGCGGAAGGGAGCCCGGGTGTATGACGGATGATTCCCGTATGAAGCAAAGCGGCCTGATGACACACGGCGATGTGAAAAAGCGTATGGTTTCCTTTGCCCTTCCGCTGCTGATCGGGTATTTTTTTCAGCAGCTCTATAATACGGTGGACGCTTTGATCGTGGGCAATTTTCTGGGGCCGGAGGCACTTGCGTCGATCACATCCACAACCTCCTATATTTACCTGATGAACGGGTTTTTCGTGGGTTTTTCCACCGGCGCGGGCGTGGTGATATCCCGCTGCATCGGGGCCGGCGCCGCGCAGGACACGGAAAAATCGGTCCATACCACCGTTGCCGTCGGACTGCTCTTCAGCGCGGCGCTGACAATGGTGGGCATATTCTTTTCACCGGTCATGCTCCGGTGGATGGGTTCGCCCGAAAACGTGTACGGCCGGTCCAAAGCATATCTGCAGGTCTATTTCTCAGGCGCGGCAGCGATTGTCATGTACAATATGTTTGTGAGCATCCTGCGCGCGGCGGGGGACAGCCGCCACCCGCTGATCTATCTCGTGATCAGTTCCGTCACCAATATCGTCCTGGATCTGTTCTTTATCGGCGTACTGAAAACGGACGTGGGCGGCGCGGCCTTTGCCACTGTTCTGTCACAGATGCTCAGCATGGTCCTGGTTTTCCTGAGACTGACCAAGGCGGAAAAAACGGTCAGGCTGCACATCCGGAGAATACGCCTTGACAGGGAACGGCTCCGGCAGATCATCCGTTACGGGTTTCCGACCGCCATGCAGGGCTGCGTGATCGATCTGAGCAATATCCTGATCCAGAGTTATATCAATTCCTTCGGATCGGACGCGATGGCCGGAATCGGCGCCGGGGCGAAGATGGAGGGCTTTCTTTTTCTGCCGATCACGGCGTTCGCGATGGCGGTCACCACTTTCGTTTCGCAGAATATGGGAGCGGGCGAGCGGGACCGCGTCCGGAAAGGGATCCGTTTCGGCATTCTCGCTTCATGCCTGCTGACGGAACTGCTCGGGCTTCTCGCTTTCCTTCTGGCTCCGCAGCTGGTTGCCATGTTCAACGCCGATGCGGCGATCATGGCTTTCGGTGTCCGCCGCATGCGGATCTGCACGCTGTTTTACGGCGTTGCCGCGTTTGCCCATATTGCCTCCGCCATCATGCGCGGCGTCGGAAGGCCGTTTGTGCCGATGGTGGTCATGCTGGTATGCTGGTGCGCGGTTCGGGTACTGATCTTGCTGACGCTGGGATCGGTCATTCACGATATCCGGCTCATTTACTGGCTGTACCCGTTCACCTGGACGCTTTCCGCCGTCGTATATGCATTTGAAGTCAGAAAAAGCCTGCGGACGCTCAATCGCATGCCCGCAGGCGTATGAAACGGAAACTGAAGCGGACCCGCGCTATACGGTGACCGTCATGCCGTCGTAGGACATGATGAATCCCTTTTTGCGCATCATCGCGTCCGTTTCTTCATAGAGCCACACTTTTCCGTCCGGAGCGAACGCGCCGTTGTGCGAGAAGTGATTGGCAACAAATACCGTGTTTTCCGATGCCATGCCTTCGCGGATCATCCGTTCGCGAACCCGGATATTGTCGGCAAAGCTCATATGCCCTCCGCCGTCCATCTGTTTTACCAGCACGGTGCAGTCACAGCTGACAAGATCAAAGCGGAAGTTTTTCAGGAAATCCCAGGTTTCATCCTTCGGAAAACCGGTGTCATGCAGGTAAAGCAGGGTTTTCTGCCCGTCGGAAATGATGTAGTTCAGGCATTTTTCGGCTGGATTGTGGCGGGCGAGGATGGGGGTGACACTGTACCCGCCGATATGTACGGTGACATATTCCGTGAGCTCGTGCCATTTGATGTTGAGCTGCCTCGCTTTCGCGGCGGCAAAATCATCCATGGTCTTTACGAAGGTGTCGTTCCCGTAAAAGGAGATGTCCTCTCCTTCCAGTTCCCTGGCAAAGGCGCCGCTGCGCATGGACAGATCGCCGGTGTAGAGATGATCGCTGTGGCAGTGGGTGATCAGGCAGTGCTTGATGTCGGGCAGGTTCACAAAATGCGTCAGCATATGCATATAGGTGTCCGGCGGGAAATCGATCAGCAGCCGGTCGTCAATGATGGATTGGGAGCGTGTGCGCAGATGCCTTCCGCCGAGCTTTCTGGCCGCGCGGCATGATTCACAGCGGCAGAACAGTGCCGGCCAGCCTTCCGCGGCGGCGGTGCCGAGATACTGAAGCTTCATATCGTTTTCTCCTTTGACAGCTGGTTTTGTTCGTCCGGGATCCGGCACGGAATCAGGGAAAAACTGATCCGCCGCCCTGCATATTGTACCAGAGTCTGTTCATTTGTAAAGTGCGGAAAACGCTTCCGGCAGAAGTTCAGATGATATGCATTGCGCAAAGCGGGAAAAAACGGTATAATGAATGCGAATTCAGTAAGGAGGACTTAATGATGAAACCATTTCATATCGGTGTAATGCTGGAATCGTTCCGGCTGCCCATACTTGAAGCGCTGGACGCCGCAAAGAGCATCGGAGCGGAAGGAATACAGGTATATTCGACATACGGAGAGCTTGCTCCCGAAAAGATGACCGCCGAAAAACGCAGGGATTTTCTTGCGCGGGTAAAGGACCGCGGCCTTGTGATTTCCGCCCTTTGCGGGGATCTGGGAGGCGGATTCGGGGACGCGGAAAAGAACCCCGAAAAAGTGGAAAAGAGCAAGCGGATCCTGGATCTCGCGATGGATCTGGAGACCAATGTAGTGACCACGCATATCGGCGTTGTGCCGGAGGAGAAGAGCCACCCCCGTTACACGGTCATGCAGGATGCCTGCGGACAGCTCGCGGAATACGCGGATTCGCTCGGAGCGCATTTCGCGGTGGAAACCGGGCCCGAAACGGCAGGGACCCTTTGCAGTTTTCTGGACAGCCTCCATTCCACCGGCGTGGCTGTCAACCTGGATCCGGCGAACCTGGTGATGGTGACCGGAGACGATCCCGTGAAGGCGGTCCATACCCTGTCCAAATACATCGTACATACCCACGCAAAGGACGGGCGCAAGCTGCTGCATAAGGATCCGGAACGTATTTACGGCATCGTGAAGGATGATTCTCCGGTGACGGACAAAGCCTTTATCGAACTTCCGCTCGGCGAAGGCGACGTGCCGTTCCCGGCGTATCTGGACGCATTGGAATCGATCGGCTTCAAAGGCTTCCTGACGATCGAGCGTGAAGTGGGAGACCGGCCTATGAAGGACATCTCGATGGCGGTCGATTTTCTGAAAAAGCATATCGCCTGACAGCAATGCTCAGTCCGGAAAAGCAAATCAGCATATGTCCGGTTTTTCGCCGGTGCGGCGGCTGTTCCGGGATGGAAGAGCCGTATGAGGAGCAGCTGCGCATCAAGGAGCAGAGGGTGCGCAGACTGCTCCGTTCCTGTTGTCCGACAGCCGCGATACACGGGATGGAGCATCCGTATCACTACCGGAACAAGGTGCATGCCGTATTTGCGGCGAAAAACGGAAAACTGATCACGGGGGTCTACGCGAGAGGAAGCCATCAGGTGATCCCTTCGGACGGATGCCTGCTTGAAAATGAACGCGCGTCTCAAATTGTGCGGCGCATCCGCGAACTTGCGGAGGAATTCCGCCTGGAGGCTTTCAACGAAGACAGCGGAAGGGGACTGCTCAGGCATGTTCTGATCAGAACGGCTGACGCGACGGGGCAGATCCTGGTAACGATCGGGATCGGTCAGAAGACCTTTCCCGCCCAGAACGCGTTTGTTGGGAAACTGGTTTCCGCCTGTCCCGATATTACCGGCGTAAATATCAACCTGAACCGGGAACATACCTCGATGATCCTCGGCCCGTATACGCGGACGGTGTACGGCAGGGGATATATCATCGACGAGATGTGCGGAAAGAGATTTGCCCTGTCCGCGGAATCCTTCTATCAGGTGAATCCGGTCCAGACACGTTTTCTGTATGAAAAAGCGATTTGTCTGGCACAGCTTACGGGCAAAGAGACCATTCTGGACGCGTACTGCGGCATCGGGACGATCGGCCTGATCGCTGCCGATCACGCCCGACAGGCGATCGGAGTGGAAATCAACGCCCGCGCCGTGGAGGATGCGCGGCATAACGCGCAGCGGAACGCGGCGGCCAATATCCGCTTTGTCTGCGCGGACTGCGGAACCTGGCTGCGGAGCGAGGAAGGCAGGACCGTAAAACCGGACGCCGTCTTTGTGGATCCTCCGCGCTCGGGCTGTGACATGCGCTTTTTATCCGCGCTGGTACGAAACGGCCCCGATCGCATCGTCTATATCTCCTGCATGCCGGAAACCCTGGCGCGGGACATCGGCTATCTGACACAAAACGGGTAT
>CADBNX010000292.1 GCA_902796115.1 uncultured Eubacteriales bacterium | reverse complement strand
GCGATGCGCGAGCACGGCGCGGAAAAAGAACAGAAGCGGAAGGTATCCAATGACTACAAAATGTAAGAAAATGTACCTTGGCATCGACGGCGGGGGCACGAAGACCGACGCCGCGGTATGCGATGAGCACGGAAAGATCCTCTCCCGCGCGATCGGCGGCGGCTGCGCGTTTACCGGGCAGACCCGCGAAAAAGCGGAAGGAAACCTGCGGGGAGCCGTCGAAGCGGCGCTGGCGCCGTTTGACGGATGCAAAACGCCGCTCGCTGGTGTGTGCGCCGGCATCGCCGGATGCGGACTGCCTCCGGTGCAGGCGCGGTACCAGGCATTTCTGACCGCGCTGCTGCCCGCGGCGAAGCAGATCAAGACCTGCAGCGACGCCATCAACGCGCTCAGCGCCGGCATCGGCGCGGGGGACGGGGTGATCGCCATCGCGGGCACGGGGTCGAGCGTATTCTGCCGGGTGCGAGGGGTCATTTCGCGCGTCGGCGGCTGGGGCTACCTGCTGGGAGACGAGGGCAGCGGGTTTGATCTGGGCAAACGGGCGCTTACGGCAGCGCTTCGCGCCGTCGACGGACGCGGGGAAAAGACCGCGCTGACGGGAGCACTGGAGGAGCATTTCGGTGTGCCGCTTTCGGAAGCGGTGGCGCAAATCTATTCCGGGGACGGAAAAAGCATGATTTCGTCCTGCGCGCCGATCCTGCTTGCCTGTGCCGAAGCAGGCGACAGGGAAGCACTCTCCGTTCTTCACGCGTCCGCGTCGGATCTTGCCGAAACGATTGAAACCGCACTCGCGAGCTGCCCGGTAAAGAAGGCGGTCCTGACGGGCAGCGTATGGAAAAACGCGCTGTATCTGAACACCGTAAAGGGCATGCTCGGCGACGGGGTTCAGGCGATGCGGCTGGAAGCGCCGCCGGTGCTCGGCGCGCTGATCGAAGCGGCGGCAATGGACGGCGCGGATACGGGGGAAGCATTTGCTCTCCTTGCGTCGCAGGGCCTGAACGAATAAACAGCGAGGCGAAAACAGAAATGGAGAATCTCGGTCTGCTGCATACAGAGCAGCGCAATCAGGCGTCAACAGGCATCGACCGCATGAGCACGGGCGATATGCTGCGGGTGATGGCGGCAGAGAACGCGAAAGTGTCCTCTGCCGTCGAAGAAGCGCTTCCCGCCATCGAGCGGGCGGTGGAACTGCTGACGGAGCGCATGCGCCGGGGCGGCAGGATGGTGTACGTCGGCGCCGGGACCAGCGGACGGCTCGGGTATATGGACGCGGCGGAGTGCCCGCCCACCTTCGGCATAAGCCGGGACCGTATCGCCTGCGTGATGGCGGGAGGAGAGAAAGCGGTATTCTGCGCCCAGGAAAAGCTGGAAGATGAGACTGCGCTCGCGGCGGAGGATCTTCGCGCGTTCGGACTGACGGAAAAGGATACCGTGGTGGCTGCCGCAGCATCCGGACGCACGCCCTACTGTATCGGCGCGCTGGACTATGCAAGGCTCATCGGGGCCGGCGCAGTATCGATCGCCTGCAATCCGGACGCGGAAATGTCGCGGCACGCGGATGTCGCCATCGAGGCGGATACGGGAGCGGAGGTCATCATGGGATCCACGCGCCTGAAAGCCGGCACGGCGGAAAAAATGATCATGAACATGCTCTCCACCGGGGTCATGATCCGGCTGGGCAGGACCTGGGACAACCTGATGATCTGCCTTCGCGCCGCGAACGGAAAGGTGAACGACCGGGCGCTGCGCCTGTTTGCGGAAGCGACCGGATGCAGTGACGCCGGGGTTGCTCGGGAACTGCTGCGGAAGGCGGACGGCAGGCTGGACGCCGCGGTGCTGGCATATGCCAGCGGCAGGGATCCGCGGGATGCGGCAGAGGCGCTGGCACAAACGGAAGACGTGCATCAGGCGTTGGAAATGCTCGCAAAGCGGGGATAGATACGGGAACATACAATCGGGAGGCGTACCGGTGGCAAAAGCGCATGTGGAACGGTATCACGGCGAGACGGCGATGATGGCGAACGGAGAGCCATTGCCGCCGATGAGCGAAACGGTCCGCAGCGGAAACCTGCAGTACCCGGGAGAAAGCCGACTGTGTGCTGCAGGAGAAACAAAGATATGAACCTCTGGCAAAGATATGAGAAAACGAACTGTGCGTGCCCCAGTCAGGGAATCTCCTTTCGTTATGAAAAAGGGATCGATCAGGATCTGCGTAATAGCTTTCTGCGTTTTTCAAGATGGCTGCGAAAAAAGTATGTATTCCCGGTTCACTTAACCGTCTACATTCTCAACCGGGAAAAAGTCAGGCTTCGGAACGGCGCGCTGGTGTACGGAAGCTTCCGCTGGTATCCACACCGTTCTCCGCGGATCAGGGTGCCATCGAAAGCTGAAGCAGAATGTTCCGGCGAGTGTACGCTTGACGAAATCCATGAGATGATCCTGTCTTCTCTCGTACATGAAATCACTCACTATTACCAGTGGGTATCAGCGCTTGAACAAACGAATGCGGACTCCGAACGCCAGGCGAATTACTATCGTTTCAGGATCATCGATCAGTATTATGCGGATCCTGTCTGACTGCGGGGACATTTCTGAAGGAGGGATATGAGATGGCAATCGCAAAGATTTTCAGTGACGGCATGGTGCTGCAGCGGGATCGGGAAATCATCATTTACGGGGTCGCCGCGGGCGAGGTGAAGGTGGAATTTGTGGGGCAGACGCGCGCCGCAGACACGCACGGCCCGTTTGAACTGCGCTTTCCCGCGCTCCCGGCCGGGGGACCGTACGAAATGAAGGTGACGGAAGACGGGAAAGAGCGCCTGATCCGCGATATCCTGGTGGGGGACGTGTATGTGATCGCCGGACAGTCGAACCCGGAAATGAAGCTGGAGTCGACGCTCTGCGGTGAGGAAGCATGGGAAGCGGACGACGCGGCGCGGGTGTTCCACAGCCGGAAACTGCTGACTTCCGACGCGTTTGACGACGGATGGCACCCCAAAACGAAGGAGAACAGCCCCAACTGGTCGGCCATCGCATTCTGGCTGAGCAAACTGCTTCGGGAGGAGCGGCAAATCCCCATCGGCATGGTGTGCTGCTATCAGGGCGCGTGCATCATCCAGTCCTTCCTGTCCCCGCGCAGCGCGATGAAGTACATGTATCCCCCGGAGCAGATGCACTGCGACGTGAGGCACGAAACCTACCATCACTTCAATCATGATTCGCTGATGTACCACCTTGGCGTGCAGCATCTGTTCCCGTTCGGCGTGAAAGGCGCGCTGTGGTACCAGGGAGAGAGCAATTCTTCCGTGACGGAGGGTAAGGTTTACCATGAAATGCTGGAGGAAATGATCCGGGAATGGCGCGCCGGATTCCGGAACGAAAACCTTCCGTTTGTGATCGTACAGATCAATGACTACGTGAACGCCTCTGATCAGGCTGGGTGGAAACTGGTGCAGCAGGCTCAGGAAAGGGCCGCGGCGGAAACCCCGCATACGGCGCTTGTCCGGATCGCGGATATGGGACAGCACGACCTGAT
>CADBNX010000291.1 GCA_902796115.1 uncultured Eubacteriales bacterium | reverse complement strand
ATCCGGCACCAGTTCTCCCCGGTCGATGAAGGATTTGGCCTTCAGGCCCGTCGGGGTTTCCGCACGGATGGCTTTGCGCAGGATTTCACCGGTGGAGATCTGCGGTATGCGCAGTTCCTCCGTGAGCAGCTGCGCGTGCGTGCCTTTGCCCGCGCCGGGAGGGCCGAGAAAAATGATGTTCATAAAGGTTCGCTCCTTTCGCCCGGGGGAAAACAGGGTGATCCCCTTCCGCGGGAAAACCGCGGCAAAACCCGGGGTATGCCGAAACGGCATCCTTTATCATACCATAATTCCGGCGGCTCTTCAAGCGATATGTGAAAACAAGAGAAAGGAAAAATACAAACGGAAGAAAGCCCCCGCCGCCAGCAGGAAAAACCGCGTAAACATCGAAATAAATAATCAGAACTCCAGTTCGGAAAGGAGTAATGAAACATGAAAACCAGCATTACCGCGAAAAACATGGTCGTAACCCCCGGCATCACCAACCGCATCACCAAGAAGACCGCCACGATGAGCCGTTATCTGAAAGCGGATACGGAGCTTTTCGTGCGGCTGCGCAAGGAGCGGAACCAGAGGATCTGTGAAATCACCGTCCCGATGGACGGCGGCGTCACGCTCAGGAGCGAAAGCGCGAGCGAGGATAACCTGTTCATGGCGATCGATTCCGCGCTTGCGAAGCTGGAGCGGCAGATCCTGCGCCACCATAAAAAGCTGGACAAGCGCCTGCGCGAGGATGCGAACCTGAACGATACCCCCGAATTCATCGAGGATCCGACGGTCTACGGCGAGGGAGAAAAAGAGATCGTCCGCAGGAAGACCTATCCCATGCGCCCGATGTCCGCGGAGGACGCCGCGCTGCAGATGGAGCTGCTGGGCCATTCCTTCTTCGTATTCGTCAATCAGGATACGAACCTGGTGAACGTCCTTTATCTGCGCAAGGACGGCAACCTGGGCCTGATGGAACCGGAATACTGAGCAATCGGGGCCTCCGTACGAGGCTGTATAAAATAGGAAAACGGGGCTGCCTGACGGCAGCCCCGTGACGTAAGGATCAAAACGGAGGATGACCGATGACGGAAACGATTCATATCGGGAGCGCTTCGGAAAAACCGCTTTCGCCCTTTGTTTTCGGACATAATCTGGAGCATACGCGCGCCGCCGTGGGGGGCGGTTTATCCGCGCAGATGCTGCGGAACCGGAAATTCGCGGGCAAACCGTCCAGGAACCGCGGCGTGGCCGCGGAATGGGAAGGGATCGGGGAAAAGGCGTTCTTCCAGCTGCAGAGCAAAGACGGCTACACGCGGCATGAAGGCTGCGAAGGAATGCGGCGCATGAACGAACTGCAGTGCCAGAGCGTGCAGAACGTGTACGGCGGTCTGTGCGGCATCGCGCAGGGGAAACTGCCCGTGACACGGGGACAGAAATACGAGCTTCGCGCGGCGGTGCGCTGCGCGTCCGCCACAACGCTCACGGCGGAGCTGACGGACGCGGCGGGCGGCAGGGTATATGCGCGGAAGGAACTGGCCCTGACGCCCGGGGACTGGCAGGTATCGGAATTTGATCTGACCGCGGCGGAAAGCGATGACGCGGCCGTGCTCCGGTTTTCCTTCACGGAGCGGACGGAGGTCGTCTTCGGCGCGGTATCGATGATGGCGGAGGGGCATTTCCGCGGGATGCGGGCGGACGCGGTGCGCTGCCTGAAGGAAATCGGGCCGGCCATCCTGCGCTGGCCGGGCGGGAATTTCGCGGGGGAATACCGCTGGAAGGACGGACTGCTTCCGTGCGACATGCGCGGGCCGCTGCAGGCCGCGACCGAGATCGAAACCCAGCCCTACAGCTGCGGATACGATTTCCATGAGATCTCGACGGACGATTTTATGGCGCTGTGCCGGGAAGTGGGCGCGGAGCCGTTCCTTACGATCAACCTGGCCTGGAACAGCCCGGAGGAGAGCGCGGAGTGGGTGGAGTACTGCAACGGCTCTTCCGATACGCGCTGGGGCGGCATCCGGGCCGCGCGCGGACACGCGGAGCCGTATCGGGTGAAATACTGGTCCCTGGGCAACGAGATGGGCTACGGACATATGGAAGGCCCGATGAAGCCGGCGGATTACGCGCTTCTCGCGGCCCGGCACGCGGAGGCCATGCGCCGGGTTTCCCCGGACATCGAGCTGTTTTCCTCCGGGCCCTATCCGAATGAGGACTGGGCGGAGCATTCCGCGGCGGCGCTTGCACCCGCCGCGCGGTACGCTTCACTGCATTATTACGCGAACGTGCCGATGGCGTACTGGACGGAGGAAAAAACGGAGGAGACCTACCGCGGCCTGGTGTCGAAAGCGGAGGAAGCGCGCGCGCATATGCGGAAAATGCGCGAATGCCTGGACCGGACCGGCAGGGATATCCTGATCTCCTTCGACGAGTGGAATGTGTGGTACTCCTGGATGCGGCCCTCCTGCGCGGGCGAAGGCATATTCACGGCCAAAATGCTGCATATGCTGCTTGCGGAATCGGAGAAAGCGCGTATGCCCGTGTGCTGTTATTTCCAGCCCGTCGGGGAAGGGTGCGTCCTGATCGACGCGCACAGCGCGCGGCTGACCGCGAACGGGCAGGTGTTCGCGCTGATGAAGGCCCACTGCGGCGGACGGCTCTGCCGTATTGCGGGCGGGGAAGAGGGAAGCGTGCTCGCGACGGAAAAGGACGGAGCGCGCGTCGTGACCCTGATCAACGACAGCTTTGATCGGGAAAAAGAGTTTGCGCTGTCGTGCGCCGGAGCGCCGGAGGAAGGAACGCTGCTTTCCGCCGAAGCCGTGACGCCGTATACGTTTTTCGCTTCTTCGGAACTGAAATGGGAGACGAAAGACACGGCGGTGCGCGTGACCCTGCCGCCGCACAGCGTGGGAAGGATCCGGATGCGCGTATGAAAAACGAAAACGCCCGGATCCTGGAGATCCTTGAGGAAACCTGGCCCGACGCGGGCCCGGAGCTGGATTTTTCCAACCCCTGGGAAACGCTGGTCGCGACCATTCTGTCCGCGCAGTGCACCGATAAGCGGGTGAACGAGGTGACGCCGGCCGTGTTCCGGGATTTTCCGGATGCGGCCGCCATGGCGCGGACCACGCCCGAAGTGCTGTATCCGTACGTGAAAAGCTGCGGCTTCCGCAGCAAGGCGGTCAATATCGTGGCCGCGGCGCAGAAAATCATGCGTGATTTCGGCGGGCAGGTGCCTTCCACCATGGAGGAGCTGACCTCCCTGCCCGGGGTCGGGCGCAAAACCGCGAACGTGGTCATGGCGTT
>CADBNX010000290.1 GCA_902796115.1 uncultured Eubacteriales bacterium | reverse complement strand
GCGGACTGCAGGTAGGGAAGCGTGACCTTCTGGATGCCGTACGCGAGGGGGAGAAGCTGCCCGGGAGAAAACCAGAAAGCGACGCCGTCCGCATCGAGAACGCAGGAGCGCAGAAGTGAATCATGCCCGGATAAGGAATAGCCGCCGGACGTTTCCGCAAAGATGCGCGATACCTTGCACTGCAGCTGGAACAGGATACGTTCCGGGTCGGAAATGAGGTCTGTGGGATTCAGGACCGCGTCACGCACGGTATCGATGCTGTAAGCCTGACAGAAGTCCAGCATTTTGCTGCCGCCTACGGTATAGGTGCCGAAAAGAAGAACGGCCGCGAGCGTATCGTCCGGCGCGGAAGCGGTATAATCGACGGTGAGTAGAGCGTCCTCCCCGGAAGCGAAGGCTTTGTAATCCTCGGTAAAAACACGGAGAATGTCGTGAATCCAGGTGGAAACGGCGGCGTCCGCGACGCCGAGCATCAGGATGGGGTAAGAGATCTCGACCTTCAGCTGCTCGACGGAGGCGGAGATTTTGCGCTGGCTTCCGACTTCTTTCACACCGCTCTGCTGCGGGTCAGCGGAAAGGGAAGTGCTTCCCATGTAATCCGTAAGTTCGAAGGACTGATCCGTCATCGTCAGGTCCGCGGCCGGAAGGTAGCCGAATTCGGAACCGGAACGGACGCGGTACCAGTCGCCGGACCGGCCGACGATTTCAAACCGGGCGCCGTTCAGGCATTTGCGGAGGATTTTTCCGCCGGAATCGGGCGTATCGTACACGGATATCACGCGCAGTTCGTCTTCCGTGCCCGCGATGCCCCAGCCGATATGGGTGAATTCTTCTCCGAGGGTGATGTATTTCTGCATCATATACCCGCTGCATCCGTTGACGCTGACCTGATACCAGCTTCCGGATGAACCGAGAACCGTGACCTTGGTTCCCGACGCGTACGAACCGACGATATCGGCGGATGAGGACGCGCGGGCGCGGAGATTCAGCTTGCCCCCGGTAATGGTTCCGATTTTTCTGGTATCCGCCGCAGCGGCTTCACCGCATACGGGCAGAAAACCGATCAGAAAAGCAGTCAGCAGCAGGACGGCGATGCCTTTGCAAAGGCTGTTTCGCATCAGACAAATACCTCCTCAAAACAGTACGGGTTTATTATATCCTGACAAGCTGACAAAATCAAATGATTTTGCCGCTTTTACCTTTATTACACGGAAATCGCCGTGCCGGATGCCGGGCAGTCGCCCCACCCGTTTCCGCGGACACGCGGAATGACGCGGGAAGCTGGAAAAACAGAAAGAAAAAATGTCAAACTTGAAAAAAAACTTCAAATGCTATATACTGTCAGCAGCGGACAGGGAGGTGGAAGCGTATGCAGCAAAGAGAAAGCTGTCTGATGAAGATACACGAAACGGAAGACTCTCTCAGCCCGAAGGAACGCCAGCTTGCTTCATATATCCTGAGGCACGCGGAGGATGTCGTGAACCTTCGGATCGACGAACTGAAAATCCGTGCCGGCGTATCGACGTCCACGGTGATCCGGCTCAGCAAGGCGCTCGGATTTGCCGGATACAAGGAACTGTGCCGGAATCTGTATACGGATTTGCATACGGAAACCATCAGCCGTTTTGAAGACATCCATCCGGGGGACGAACCGGAAACCGTGATCCGGAATATCGCGCTTTCTTCCGTCAGCGCGATTGAGAATACCCTGTCGATCAACAGCGCGGAACAGCTGAACGAGGCGGTGAATCTGCTCTGCAGGGCGCAGCGGGTGGATTTTTACGGGGTAGGCACCTCAGGACTTGTGGCATCTGACGCGGCGTTCAAGTTTATCAGGCTGGGAAAAACGTCCTATTCATCGGCGGAAGCGCATAACCAGATCCTGTATGCGATGACCCTGAAGGAGGGCGACGCCGCGATGCTGCTTTCCTATTCCGGGGAAACGGGGGATATCCTGAATCTCGCCAGGGAAATCAAGGCGACCGGAGCGACCGTTATTACGCTGACGCGATACGGAAAAAACAGCCTGGCGGAGATGGCGGATATCCGGCTGTACGCCTCTTCCCGGGAAACGCTGAAGCGTTCCGGCGCGATGTCAAGCCGAATCGCGCAGCTGGTGATGACCGATACGCTGTACGCCTCCGTATGCTCGAAAATGTATGACAAGGTGAGCGGCCTGCTGGAGGAATCCGTGGAAGCCATTGAGCGGATGCGCGGCGTGCGGCCTGCCAGAAGGTGATCATTTCCGGGACGGGGAAATCAACAAAAAAGAAATACAGAAAAACACTGCCGCGGATTGCTCCGCGGCAGTGCCTGTTTACCGGATTATTCAGCCGAAGCCAATTCCTTGTATTTTGCCAGTCGGTTCTTGGCGTCTTCCTCGTTCTTGGCGAACATCTTTTCCGCCACGTCGGGGAACATCTTGGCAAGGCTGGTGTAGCGAACTTCGCCCTTCAGGAATTCCTGATAGTCTTCCGTGGGATCCTTGCTGTCCAGCGTGAAGGGCTTCTCAGCATCCGGATTGAACCGGTAGAGCGGCCAGTATCCGGCGGCAACGGCCTTCTTGATCTCGTTCTGAGACTGGGCCATGTTGATGCCGTGGTTGATGCAGGGAGCGTAAGCGATGATCAGGGAAGGTCCGTGATAGGCTTCCGCTTCGTTGAGAGCCTTGATCAGCTGGGCGGGGTTGCTCATGGCGACGGCGGCCACATAGACGTAGCCGTAGCTCATGGCCATCATGCCCAGATCCTTCTTCTTGGTGGCCTTGCCGGCGGCCGCAAATTTCGCGACGGAGCCGGTGGGCGTGGACTTGGAAGCCTGGCCGCCGGTGTTGGAGTACACTTCGGTATCCAGTACCAGCACGTTGACATCCTGGTTCTGGGCCAGCACGTGATCCAGTCCGCCGTAACCGATATCGTATGCCCAACCGTCGCCGCCGAAGATCCAGATGGATTTCTTGGTGAGCAGGTCCGCGTCCGCGACGACTTCGCGCGCGAGCTCGCAGGCTTTGCAGGTGCAGCCGGGCTCGATGCCGTCGTTGCAGGCCGCGATCAGCTTATTGCCGGCTTCACGGCTGCCTTCGGCGTCATCCATCTTTTCAAGCCATTCTTTGCCGGCATCCTTGATGGCCTGCTGCGCCCATTCGACATCGATCAGCGCACGCACGGTATCCGCCAGGTGAGCGCGGCGCTGGGCCGTCGCCAGGTTCATGCCGTAACCGAATTCAGCGTTGTCCTCAAACAGGGAGTTGGCCCATGCGGGACCCTGACCCTTCTGATTGACCGTGTAGGGGCAGGTGGGAGCGCTGCCGCCGTAGATGGAGGAGCAGCCCGTGGCGTTGGCGATGATCATGCGATCGCCGAACAGCTGGGTAACCAGACGCACATACGGGGTTTCGCCGCAGCCTGCGCAGGCACCGGAGAACTCAAAGAGCGGCTGACGGAACTGGACGTTCTTTACGCTGTTCGGAGCCAGCTTGACTTCTTCGGGGAACGGATGAGCCATCGCGAACTCCCAGTTCGCTTCTTCTTTGCGCTGGGATTCGAGCGGCTTCATTTCGAGGGCCTTGGTCTTGGCAAGGCATACGCCGACGCAATTGCCACAGCCGGTGCAATCCAGCACGGAAACCTGCATACGGTACTGATAACCGGCCAGATCCTTGACGCCCTTGACATCGATCGTCCTGAAGCCTTCGGGCTTCTTCTCGTCGTTTTTGATCACCACGGGACGGATGCAGGCATGCGGGCAGACCATGACGCACTGACCGCACTGGATGCAGTTTTCGGGAATCCACTCGGGAACCTTCACGGCGATGCCGCGCTTCTCATACTGCGTGGTTCCGGTGGGCACGATGCCGCGCGGATCGAACGCGGAGACGGGCAACTGGTCGCCTTCCTGGGCGATGATCGGCTTCACGAAATTGTCGAAGTATTCGGTCGCCTTGATCTTCTGCGGAACGGCGCCTTCGGTAGCGGTGGCCCACTCCTTGGGAACGGGCACTTCCTTCAGGCCGGTGATGGCGATATCGATCGCATCCCAGTTCTTCTGAACGACCGCGTCGCCCTTCTTGCCGTAGGTCTTCTTCGCGTAGGCTTTCATGTATTCTTCGGCCTTGTCATAGGGGATGATCCCCGCGAGCTTGAAGAACGCGGCCTGCATGATGGTGTTGATCCTTCCGCCCATTCCGACCTGACCGGCCAGCTTGATGGCGTCCAGCGTATAGAACTTGGCGTTCTTCTTCGCCAGGATCTGCTTCATCTGGGCCGGCAGTTCCTTATCCATCTCTTCGGGTTCCCACGGAGAGTTGAGCAGGAAGGTGCCGCCGTCGCGCAGCGAGGAGACCATGTCATACATGGTGACGTAAGCGGGGTTATGGCAGGCGATGAAATCCGCCGCGTCGATCAGATACGTGGAACGGATGGGAGTGTCGCCGAAGCGCAGATGGCTTACCGTAAGACCGCCGGATTTCTTGGAGTCGTAGGCGAAATACGCCTGCGCGAATTTGTCGGTATGATCGCCGATGATCTTGATGGAGTTCTTGTTGGCACCCACGGTTCCGTCGGAGCCGAGGCCGTAGAACTTGCAGCTGATGGTGCCCTTCGGGGCCGCGTTGAAGAGCTTTCCGAGCGGCAGGGAAGTCTTGGTGACGTCATCCACGATGCCGACCGTGAAATGATTCTTCGGAGCGGCTTTCGCAAGATTGTCATACACAGCCTTCACGCAGGTCGGGTTGAATTCCTTGCTGCCCAGGCCGTACCTTCCGCCGACGACGGTGATATCCGTGCGTCCCGCTTCATACAGCACATTGCAGACATCCTGATAGAGCGGCTCGCCCAGGGAACCGGGTTCCTTGGTGCGGTCGAGCACGGCGATCTTTTTGCAGGTCGCCGGTACCGCGTCCAGGAAATGCTTCGCGCTGAAAGGACGGTACAGGTGCACCTTGATGACGCCGACTTTCTTCTTCTTCTTCAGGAGCGCGTCGATGGTCTCATGGATGGCTTCGCAGCCGGAACCCATGGCCACGATGACTTCTTCGGCATCAGGCGCGCCGTAGTAGTCGAACAGCTTGTAGCTGCGGCCGGAAATCTTTGCGGCCTTCTTCATGTATTTTTCGACGATGGCGGGAATGGCGTTGTAGTATTTGTTGGCGGCTTCGCGGTTCTGGAAGTAGATGTCGGGGTTCTGCGCCGTGCCGCCCTGATGCGGATGCTCCGGATTGAGCGCGTTTGCGCGGAATTCCCTGATCTTGTCCCAGTTGACCAGCTTGGCGATCTCATCGTAGGTGTACGCGTCGATTTTCTGGATTTCATGACTGGTGCGGAAACCGTCAAAGAAATGCAGGAACGGCACGGAGCCTTCGATCGCTGCCAGGTGAGCTACCAGCGCCATATCCATCGCTTCCTGCACGGAGCCGGAGGCGAGCATGGCAAAACCGGTCTGCCGGCAGGCCATTACGTCACTGTGATCTCCGAAAATGGACAGCGCGTGCGCGGCAAGCGCGCGGGCGGAAACGTGGAAAACGCCGGGCAGAAGCTCACCGGAAATCTTGTACATGTTGGGGATCATCAGCAGAAGTCCCTGCGAAGCGGTGAAGGTGGTGGTCAGCGCACCGGCCGCGAGAGAACCGTGCACCGAACCTGCGGCACCGGCTTCGGACTGCATCTCGGCGATATGCACTTTCTGTCCGAAGAGATTCTTTCTTCCCTGCGCAGCCCATTCATCGACATGTTCTGCCATGGGAGAAGACGGAGTTATCGGGTAGATCGCCGCAACATCGCTGAACGCATACGCGACGTGGCCTACCGCCTCATTTCCGTCAACGGTCATTTTGATTGGCATGGAAATTCCTCCTCCAGTTGATGGGTATACCGAAGCATCATGGAACGGAACCGTCCTGCTTCTGTTCATATTATAGGCTTTCAACCCGGCAAATGTCAATGAAAACAGGAATAAATACCTGTTTTTGTGGCCTGCGGGCACAAAAGTTTAATTAATTTACAAAAAAGATATAATATTTAATAACTTCATCCGATTTCAGCCACAAATTGTGCTTCGCGGAAAAATCGTCCCCAATCGGTTGTTTGGCGGCCGGGAAGGAATCAGAGAAAAACGCTTCCGACGGAAGGAGGCCCCTCTCTGCGTCTCTTGTAAAAAAAAGCCGAATCTGTTATCATTCCGCAGGAAAGCGGTGATGACGGGTCTTCCTGACGGATGACCGCGGGGGAGCGTCACAAGCGCAGAACAGCCTTCACGGGCTTATGAGTTGAGAAAGAGAGCGATCGGGTTGGAAACGAATCAGCTTTGGGAAAAGGCGTGCGTTTTTATGCGCACTGAAATGACGGAAGTCACGTTCAATACTTGGATTTCGGCAGCTTTGAACCCGCTGAAATGCCAGGGAGATACTCTTTATATAGAAGCGGTCACGGATTTTTATTATCAGTTTGTGATGCCCAGATACACCGCGCTGATTTCCAACGCGCTCTCACAGGCGGCGGGAAAGCCGATGAAGGCAAAGCTGCTCACGCCGGCGCAGGCCAGGGAGTTCCTGCAGAAAGGCGGCTCCGAAGAAAACACGGCGTGGGATCCCGCGCTGAATCCGAAATATACGTTCGACACGTTTGTCATCGGAAACAACAACCGCCTTGCGCAGGCGGCGGCTCTGGCTGTCGCCGAATCGCCGGCGGATACATACAATCCGCTTTTTATCTACGGCGGGGTAGGTCTCGGGAAAACGCACCTGATGCACGCGATCGGCCACTATGTCCTGTCGCAGAACCCGAATTTCAGGGTGCGCTATATCACCACGGAAACGTTTACGAACGAAATGATCGTTTCCATTCAGAACCGGACGATGGCCGAATTCCGTGAAAAATACCGCAATATCGATATGCTGCTGGTCGACGATATCCAGTTTCTTGCGGGACGGGAGGGAACACAGGAAGAATTCTTCCACACGTTCAATGCCCTGCACGGAAGCGGCAGGCAGATCGTCGTCTCGTCCGACAAGCCGCCCAAGGAGATCCCGAAGCTGGAGGAGAGGCTTCAGTCCCGTTTCGAATGGGGGCTTGTGGCCGATATTGCGAAACCGGACGAGGAGACCCGGTTTGAAATCCTGCGGAAGAAGACCGAAAACGACGGAATCAATGTTCCCGTCGATGTGCTGCACATGATCGCAGAGAGGATCTCCAGCAATATCAGGGAGCTGGAAGGCGCCCTGACAAGACTGATCGCTTACGCTTCGCTGACCGGAAGAAACATCGACCGGGAACTGGCCGAATCCGCCCTGAAGGAGATATTTGCGGCCAGCGAACCGCGCCACGTGACCTGCGAAGACATCATCCGCGCGGTCGCGTCCTATTACAATGTGCGGCCGGAGGATATCAGGGGACCCAAGCGCAACCGGGAATTCATTCAGCCCAGGCAGATGGCGATGTTTCTTTCAAGAGAAATGGCGGACGTTTCGCTTGAGATGATCGGGAACGCATTCAACAGGGATCATACGACCGTGATGCACGCCTGCCAGAAGGTGGCGGCCGATATGAAATCCTCCCCGTCTCTTGTCTATGCGGCGGAGGACATGAAGCGTCAGCTGCACGAAAAAAACTGAGTGCGGGAAAAATGTTACATTTTGAAAAGAATTTGTAAAAAACATGGGGAAGGGGATTTTCTTATCCGCATAATTGTTGTATAATGAACCCATCTTCGGGGATGGGGGTGTTGAAGGATGTCGTCACTTCTGGAACAGCTGGAAAACTTTTTCTGGAATATCCTTTACCGCCCCACCGTGACCGATGTGATCGACATTGCGATCATCGCGGTTTTATTGTTTGAGGCTGTCATGCTTGTGCGTCGGACCAGGGCGGTCCAGGTGCTCAAGGGCGTGGCGGTTTTTATTATCGTCGGGTATATCAGCAGTATCCTGAAACTCAAAACCCTTTCATGGCTGATCCAGACCGTGATCAATAACGGGGTCCTTGCCATCCTGATCCTGTTTCAGCCGGAGTTCAGAAGAGCGCTGGAGCAGCTGGGAAGAGGCACCAAGATCGAGCTCCATAAAAACGAAAAAACGGAAAACGAATACATTATCGACGAACTGGCAAAATGCCTGACGAATCTTGCCAAAAGGCGGGTCGGGGCGCTGGTGGTCATCGAAGGAAAAACGGGACTGCAGGACGTGATGGAAACCGGGACCCAGATCGACAGCGTCATATCCGCCGCACTGCTTGAAAACATTTTCGAACCGAACACGCCGCTGCATGACGGAGCCGTGGTCCTCCGCCGGAACCGTATCGCATCCGCGGCGTGCATGCTTGCACTGAGCGATTCGAACCTGATTTCCAGCTCCCTGGGAACAAGGCATCGGGCCGGACTGGGAATCAGTGAAACGACCGACGCGACCGTGCTGATCGTTTCCGAGGAAACGGGTATTATTTCCATGGCCTCGGAAGGAAAACTGACAAGATACCTGGACGAGACCGCCCTGCGGCAGATCCTCGGAAAAATCTATCCCGAGGAGAGAATCCGCGTGAGGCACAGTTTATTCCGCGGCAGAAAGGGGCGTGAAGAGAAAAATGATGACCGATCCGCACGATAAGCATATCGAAACAGACGGATACGACGGGAATCACAGCATCTGGCGCGCTCTCTGGCACTGGATCTCCTATCAGTGGGGCTGGAAGCTGCTGTGCCTGTTTCTGGCGGTGTGCCTATGGGGAATGATCATTTCGCAGGACACGACCCTGACGCGGGAAAGGACCATTTCGGGCGTGCCCGTCAGTGTGGTGAACAGTGCCGCGCTGCAAAGGAACGGCCTGATCGTGGTGGATGGCCTGGAAGAACTGGAACCGCTTACGATCAAGGCCGAAGTCCCGGTACGTTACTATCACACGGTCGGCACTTCCTCTTTTACCGTCAGGCTGGATCTGTCCCTGATCACAAAACCCGGAGTCCAGCGTGTTCCCCTGTCGTCCACCGCGTCCACATACGGCACGGTGACGGACCTGTCTTCCGAAGAGGTCGTACTGACCGTGGAAGAATACATCACGCGCAGCCGGATCCCGGTCAGGATCCGCATGCTCGGCCCGGTTCCGGAAGGCTATTATGCGAATGCGGCGACTTCCGAAGTGAATGAGGTGACGGTGGCGGGCCCTTCTTCCGTTGTGAGCCAGATCGCGCGGTGTGTGGTGATGTATTCGCCCCCCACCCTCAGGGACGGAAAAGGAACGGAATACACGGCTTCACCGTTTGTTTTCTATAACGGCAGCGATGAGGAACTGGATATGAGCAGGCTGACCGTGACCAGCGAGGGATGGGGCATTGATTCGATCACGGTGCAGCAGACGTTCTACCCGATGACGACGCTTGAGATTTCCACGGTCGGTCTTGTCCGCGGCGTCCCGGCGGAAGGCTTCGAGATCAAGAACGTGACCATATCCCCGCAGCGTGTTTCCGTGGCCGATATGGATATCGAATCCCACACGGACGATTTCGCGTATCTGAACGGATATGTGGATGTGACCGGGCTGCAGAGCAGCATCACACAGGTGGTTCCCGTGTCCAGGCCGAGCGCGTTCGTGTATGTGAGCACGGATGTGATCTATGTTACGGTCGAGATCGGGAAATGCGAAACGGAGCAGGGAACATGAACGCGTTTGCGGATATCCTGTTTTCGGCGCTTCTCAGCTGGCTGAGAGGGATCCTGGAAGGGATTTTCAATTTTTTCTCCGGCGAAAGTTCCGGTACGTTCGTTACATGGATCGGAACCAACTGGTTTCCGCTGCTGCTGTTTTTATGCGCGGCCGGCGTTTTCCTGGACGGGATCAGCCGCCTTGCAAGGCGCTCCAGGGAGAAACTGATCAGGGAAAAGGAAAACGGCGGTTTGGCCGACGCGCAGAATCAGATGGACCGGGAGCTTTTTATTCGCGGATACAACGATGCCGTTCTTCCCTATGAAGGAGAAGACCGGGAAACCGTATGGGCGGAAAAGACGCCTGAGCGGGAAATAAACATCAGCGGAAACGGATCCGGCCGGGAAGAAGATGAAAGCGGGTATTCCCTGCCGCAAAGCGCGGCGTATTCCCCCGAATGGGATCGCACCGCGTCGGAGGTGCCGGTGAGGCACCGCAGGCAGGATAAAAAAGAGAACCGGAAAAAAGGCTTTTTCCATCAGGTGAACACGCTGCTT
>CADBNX010000289.1 GCA_902796115.1 uncultured Eubacteriales bacterium | reverse complement strand
TGGTATGAGAGGAGAAGGCATGAACGGGAAAAAAGCGAGGGTCGCGGTGCTGGTTTCGGGAGGGGGCACCAATCTGCAGGCCATCCTGGACGCGCAGGCGCGCGGCGAAATTTCCTGCGGCGAGGTGACCCTGGTCATCAGCGACCGTCCGGGCGCCTATGCGCTGGAGCGCGCGAAAGAAGCCGGGATCCGGGCGCTGGAAATCGTGAAGAAAACCTGCCGGGACCAGGCGGATTTTGAGGGGAAACTGCTCGCCGCGCTGGAGGAGAACCGCACGGACCTGATCGTGCTTGCGGGGTTCCTGAGCATCCTTTCGGCTGATTTCACATCGCGCTATCCGAGGCGCATCCTGAACGTGCACCCGAGCCTGATCCCCTCCTTCTGCGGAGCCGGGTTTTACGGGCTGAAGGTGCACGAGGCAGCGCTTTCCCGCGGCGTGAAGGTGACAGGCGCGACCGTGCATTTTGTAAACGAGATCCCGGACGGCGGGGAGATCCTGGCTCAGAAGGCCGTGGAAGTCAGGGACGGCGATACGCCCCAGGCGCTGCAGCGCCGTGTCATGGAGGAAGCGGAGTGGGTGCTGCTGCCGCGCTGCGTGCAGAAGGTGTGCCGCGGGATCACAGGCGAACCTGCGTAATCGGAAACAGGAACGGTTCTGACATGCCCGCCGGAGCGGGCGGACGACGGGAGGAGAGGAAGACATGGACATCTATCATGTGAGCGAACCGGAAGAACTGCTTGAGAACAATACCTACCCCGGCAGGGGCATCATCGTGGGGAAGACCCCGGACGGGACCAAAGCCGCGGCGGCTTATTTCATCATGGGCCGCAGCGCGAACAGCCGCAACCGCATCTTTGCAGAGAAAGCGGGAGAGGTATTCACCGAGCCCTTTGACGCGGCGCTGGTGCAGGATCCGTCCCTGATCATTTACGCGGCGGTGCGCAGCTGGGAGAATCACCTGATCGTGACCAACGGCAACCAGACGGATACGGCGGTCGAATACCTGAAACAGGGCAAGTGCTTCAAAAAGGCGATGGAGAGCCGCGAATTCGAGCCGGACGCGCCGAATTTCACGCCCCGCATCAGCGCCATGCTCACCTTTGAAAACGGGGATTTCACCTATCAGATGAGCATCCTCAAGAGCGCGGACGCGGCAGGCAGCGCCTGCAACCGTTTCCTGTATACCTACGCGCCCCAAAACGGCCTCGGGCATTTCCTGCACACCTACGTGTGCGACGGGAACCCGATCCCCTCCTTCCAGGGAGAGCCGGAACGCATCGCGATCGCAAACGATATCGACGAATACACGTCAAGGCTCTGGAAAGCGCTGAACGAGGCGAACAGGATCAGCCTCTACGTGCGGTATGTGGATCTGAAGAGCGGAAAGACGGAGAACCGTCTGGTGAACAAAAATCAGTAAACGAGAGGAAAAGAAAATGAAAGAATTCGAACTCAAGTACGGCTGCAACCCCAATCAGAAACCGGCGAGGATCTTTATGAGCAACGGAGGGGAACTGCCCGTCGAGATCCTGTGCGGCCGTCCCGGCTACATCAATTTTCTGGACGCGTTCAACAGCTGGCAGCTGGTAAAGGAACTCAGGGCCGCCCTGAAAATGCCCGCGGCGACCTCCTTCAAGCATGTCAGCCCCACCTGCGCGGCGGTGGGCGTTCCGCTGAGCCCGGAACTGAAAAAAGCCGTTTTTGCCGATGATATCGAGGGCTTGGATGATTCGCCCCTGGCCTGCGCCTACGCGCGTGCCCGCGGCGGGGACCGCATGTGCTCCTTCGGCGACTGGGTGGCGCTGAGCGAAAAGTGCGACGTGACCACGGCAAAAATGCTGCGGCGCGAGGTATCCGACGGCATCATCGCCCCGGGGTATGAGCCGGAAGCCCTCGAGATCCTGAAGCAGAAGCGCAAGGGCACCTACAACATCGTGCGGATCGACCCGGATTACGTGCCCGAGGAGACGGAACGCAAGCAGGTGTTCGGCATCACCTTTGAGCAGGGACGGAACAATTTCCGCATTGACCGGGAACTGCTTTCGGATAT
>CADBNX010000288.1 GCA_902796115.1 uncultured Eubacteriales bacterium | reverse complement strand
GTGAAGGGCTTTTCCTTCGGCGGCACGACCACCGCGATGCTGGTGCTGCGCTATCCGCAGTATTTCCGCTGCGGCATCGCCGGGGGCGGAGTGTACGACTGGCACCTGTACGACACCCACTACACCGAGCGTTTCATGGACACGCCGCAGGCCAATCCCGACGGCTATGCCGAGGCTTCCGTGATGACCTGGGTGCCGGAGGTCTTTGAAGGCGACGGCCCCAAGCCGCTGCCGAACGCGCTCTGCCTGACGCACGGCACCGGCGACGACAACGTCCATTTCCAGAACACCCTGCAACTCATCGACGCCCTCCAGAAGGCGGGATACCAGTTCGAACTGCGGATCTACCCCGACGGGATGCACGGATACCGCGGGAAGCAGCACGAACACGACGCGGCCGCTGAGGCGATATTCTGGAAAAAATGGCTGCTGGACTAGGTCCGGCAGCCATTTCGAAAGCGTGCGTTTTTCCGGCTATTTGAACAGCCGCTGCGCGAACTGATAGAGGGCGCGGCGCCAGCTCTGCCACTCGTGGGCGGTGCCCGGCGAGACGTAGAAGACGGTGTTCATGCCGGTCTTGCCCAGTTCCTCTGTGATGGGCTTGGGGTCGGCCGCCCCGCCGATGCGGTTCTCGAGTTCACGGCTGCCGAAGCTGATGAAAATCAGCTTGTTGTTCTCGCGGAAGCCCGGGGTCTGGGCCACTTCGTCCACCGAGAATACGCCGCCGCTGAAGATGCCGATCCAGGAGAAGAGTTTCGGGTTGGCCAGGGCGATGGAGTGCGTCTGCATGCCGCCCATCGACAGGCCAGCCATCGCGCGGTGTGCGCCGTCGGTGTACACCCGGTAATTGGCCTCGACCATCGGGATCAGGTCTTTCTCCAGGATGCTCTGGAAAGCGCCGGCGAAGTTCATGCCGGCGAAGGGATTGCCGCCCTGCGGACGCTGGCCTCCCTGCGGACGGGGACCCGGCTGGCCCTGCGGAGGACGCTGGCCGCCCTGCGGGGCTCCCTGCGGGCGCGGACCGCCCATCGCCGGACGCTCCGGACGCGGGTTGTTGGGGCCGTAGGTGTCGCTGCCGTTGTCCATCACGATGATGAACGGAACGGCCTTGCCCGCCGCGATGAGGTTGTCCATGATGATGCCCGTCCGGCCCTGCTGCGGCCAGCCGTGCTCATCCTCGCCGCCACCGTGCTGCAGGTACAGCACCGGGTACTTCTTGTCGTTGTTCTTCTTGTACTCGGCCGGGGTGTAGATGTAGCAGTGGCGCATCGAGCCGGTCACGGAAGAGTAGTAATAGACCTCGCGGACTTCGCCCTGCGGGACGTTCTTCAGCGTGTAGAAGTCTTCGTCCGCGGCCGGGACGTCGATGCCGCTGCCCCAGCGGGAGGCGCCGTAATAGTAGAGGCTGCCCGGATCCGGCACGGACGCGCCGTCGATCTCCAGCTGATAGTAGTGGAAGCCTTCGTCCTGCGGGGCGGAGTCGCCGGTCCAGACGCCGTTGCCGTCGTTGGTCATCTCGTACTTGACGCCGCCGATGTCCAGCTTGACGCTGTGGGCGCCGGGAGCGCTTACCTGGGCACGGACCACGCGTTCGGAGTTGACCATCGGATAGCGGTGGTTCGGCTGGTTGGTCGTCGCCGGCTTGAAGTCCTCCTTCACCTGCGCGGACAGGGCCGCCGCAGCCAGGAGGAGGCAGAGGGAAACAAGGATTCTTTTCATACTTGGAACAGTTGTTGGGTTAAAGTGTCTTTCAACGGGTCCAAGTTAGCAATAAATGCGTCTTCCGGATGTCAGGATTCCGTCAAAAGATGAAAAAATTGCATTTCTGCTTAAATGTTTTTAAATTTATCTGGTTTTTTAAAGCAAATGACTATGAGACGTTTCTTCGCTTTTATCCTTTGCCTTGCAGCGCTTGTCCTGTCCGGCTGCAAAAAAGAGCCGTCCCTCAGCCTGTCCGGGCCGGCATCCCTGGAACTGAGCGCGGGCGGTGGCAGCAGCTCAGCAAGCTTTACGGTGAACCGCGACTGGACGGCCAGTACATCCGATTCATGGGTGAGCGTCTCGCCGTCTTCGGGGACGGCGTCGGACGGCCCTGTGACGGTCACGGTCACGGCCAGCCCCAACACGACCTACGAAGACCGCACCGCGACGGTGACGATCCGGGCGGAGGGCCTGTCCCAGAGCATTACGGTACGCCAGCCGGCGAACCTGGGCGTGGTGATACCGACGAAGTCGTTCGAGATCGCCAGCGACGCACGTACGGTCGAGGTGACGGTGCAGTCGAACGTGGATTACACGGTGTCGGTGTCAGCCAGCTGGATCAAGCAGACGGGCACGAAGGCGCTGACGAGCAAGACGCTGGTTTTCAGCGTGGAAGAAAACACGAGTTATGATCCGCGCAGCGCGACGATCACGGTCAAGCCCCAGTCGGGCGGCGAAGCGGAGCAGGTGATCAGCGTGAAGCAGGCGCAGAAGGATGCCTTGCAGGTGAGCAAAGCCACTTACGGCATGCCGTACGGTGGCGGCGAAATCGACGTGAAGGTGGAAGCGAACGTGGCGTTCGAGGTCAAGAGCGGCGTGGATTGGATCCAGTACGTGAATACGAAGGGCCTGAGCAGTTCGACGGTGGTCCTGAGGGTGGCCGGGAACGCGACGTACGAATCCCGCGAGGGGAAGGTGACGATCCAGCAGAAGAACGGTTCGCTGTCGATATCGGTCACGGTCAAGCAGGACGGCCGCGTGGCGGTGACGGGCGTGACGCTGGACAAGAGCAACCTGAGCCTGCAGCCTGGAGAGACGGCGACGCTGACGGCGACGGTGAAGCCGGACAACGCGTCGGACAAGAACGTGGCGTGGAGCAGCAGCGACGAAAAAGTCGCAACGGTGAGCTCGGATGGCACGGTGACTGCCGTGGCCGAAGGAACGGCCAAAATTACGGCGAAAGCGGGTGAAAAGTCCGCCACGTGTACCGTTACGGTGAGCAGTATTGAAAAGAATATCCGCAACGCCCTGATGAAAATCTACAATACGATGGGTGGGCCGAACTGGAAGAAGAAGAATGGCTGGGGGACGGACGCGGCTTTGGATAGTTGGGATGGTGTCGATTATAATGTTGAAAGCCACGAACTGAACCTGTATTTCGATGGATTCGGATTACAGGGAGAATTTCCCGATTGTTTCGGTGATTTGACCTCTCTCGTAGGTATCTGGGTCAATTCAGAACCCGGAGTGACGGGAACCCTCCCGAATTCTTTTGCCAAGCTGGTCAATCTCAGATCTATTTCTTTATATAACACATCCTTGTCCAGCCTGCCGGACGTTTTTGGCGGAATGAAGGATCTGGACTCGGTTTTCATCTATTACAATCTCAAGATGACGGGCCCGTTGCCGGAGAGTCTGGGAAACTCAGATAAACTTGAGGCTTTCTTGATCAGCTATACCCATCTCGAAGGTCCGATTCCGGCATCCTGGGCGAAACTCGCCGATATTCAGGGCTTCAATTTGGAACGTAACCACCTTTCGGGGAAAATCCCGGATTCATTCCTGAATGTGAAGGGAGAGAAACTCGCATATCGCCTGGCGTGTTTCATCCAGCAGGAAGACGGCTATGGTTTCGATATCTCGGGCCTTGATATTCCCGGCTACTGGCCGCTTGGAACCATCAAGAGCATTGACGGAAAGACATTTACTTTTGCCGATGTCGTCAAGAAGAATAAATACACCGTCTATTTGTCCTGGGCTACCTGGTGTCCTTACTCTTACATCTTGATGCCTGCTGTCAAGGATTACTATGAGAACTATAAGAAAGATGGCTTGGAAATCATAGCCACGGTCTGGCATCCGGAAGATGTAAAGCAGGACAACCATGGTTTCAATGAAGAAGAACGGTTGTTTGAAGAGCAATACATCCATAGCAAACGCTACGACGCTTGGTACAATTTTTACTTCGGCCCGTATTACGGTAATACGCGCATCAACCATCTGACCCCTGTCGCGGAAGTATATGACAGCAACGGCTATGTCCTTTTCAGCACCCAGTACAATCTTCCGGACCCCGTCCGTAAGAGGTATGGCACAAATGAAGGGGACTACAGCGCCAGCATGGACCTGATTCCTTTCCTTGAAAGTTTGCTGGGCCCTGCTGAGATTCCTGACAGTTACGCTTCCAAAGATTACTCCAAGGACGGTGAAGTGCTGACCCTGCAGAAAGCGACGAAGGGCAAAGGTATCAACATCGTGTTCCTGGGTGATGCCTACACCGATAAGGATATGGGTAATGGCGGCCTCTATGAGACCGTGATGAAGCAGGCGATGGAAGAGTTCTTCGCCATTGAGCCGTACAAGTCATACCGGAACCGATTCAACGTGTACGCCGTGAAGGTCGTCTCCAAGAACGGACGGGTCGGTGAAGGATATACGACGGCCCTTGGCTCCAGGTTCAACGGGGGTACGGATGTCAGCGGTGACATGAACAAGTGTTTCGAATATGCCAGTAAGGTGCCCGGAATTACCGGCACGGAGAATATGCTCGTTTCGGTGCTGGTCAACACCAAGCGGAATGTCGGCACGACGTATATGTTCGAGTCGTCGCAGTCGTGCATCGCTTTCTCCTCCAGTGCCAATAACGACCCCGGGGTGTTCGGCATAACGTTGAGACATGAGTCCGGCGGTCACGGATTCGGATTCCTTGCCGATGAATACTCGGAGCATAATCAGACTCCTTCACAGGACCATATCGATCAGTATACCATCCCTTATCAGAAATATGGCTGGTTTGCGAACGTGGATTTCACCCAGGATCCGAAAAAGATCCGCTGGAGTGCGTTCCTGAGTGATTCCCGTTATAAGGACGAAGTCGGTGTCCTGGAAGGTGCCGCCTTGTATTCGAAGGGCGCCTGGCGTCCTTCTGAGAACAGCATGATGCGGGACAATTATGAGTTCTTCAATGCTCCTTCCCGTTGGGCCATTTACCAGCGTATCATGAAACTGAGCGGCGAGGAGTGCACGTTCGAGGGCTTCCTGAACTATGATGCGGTGAACCGCGGCAAGAAGCAAACCGCGGTCCGGCCTCCGGTCCGGATGCCTTCGGGCCGTGAGTCGGGCACTCCGCCGGTCATCGTTCCGTGATGATGAGTGCGGCGCTGCCGTCCGCGAGGCGGCAGGCGAAGATATGGGTGTCTCCCCCCGGGGAGACGCCCATTTTCTTTTGCAATTCGGCGCTGCCCAGCGGGAGGTTGCGGGCGGTGACTTCCGTCCGGGGCCAGCGCTGTTTTACCTGCCTGAAGGCCGCCGCGCCGAAAGGCAGCACCTCGATGATGCGCCAGGCCTTGAACCAGGGGCT
>CADBNX010000287.1 GCA_902796115.1 uncultured Eubacteriales bacterium | reverse complement strand
GCCTTCCGCGCAGGCCGTATTTCCGTTCAGCGTGCTGCAGCACAGCGGCCACAGCGCGTCCCGTTCCAGAATCTCGCCGCATACGGTGCACTTGAGTACCCGCTCCCCGTTTTCCTTCGGCAGGGCAGGCACGGAAGTTTCCCAGCGTCCGCTGTCATGCCCGGATGCCTGAATCGTCCGGCTTTCCACATCCGCTCCGCAGATCTCACAGCGGAAAACCGTTTCGCCATCCTCCGTGCAGGTCGCTTCTTTTCGCACTTCCCAGTGTCCCTGCGTATGCGCGCAGCCTTCGATCCTGACCGGGATCACGCCTTCCAGTCCCGTTCCCTGCGCCGTATAGCGGATATAGGTGCTGCCCTCCCCGACGGGGACGGCATTTCCTTTTTCGATCCGGACGACGCTCTCATCCTCGGACGTAAATGCATACTGATAATTGGTACCGGTTCCGCTGACGCCCTCAAGCGGGGTGCTTTCACCCAGCTTCAGTGCGATCTTATCCACATTCGCCCGAATGCTTTCCTCGGCGCACTGCAGCTTCACACTGGTGCTCGCGCCGCTTCCGTCCAGCGCCGACGCGGTGATCACAGCCGTTCCGCCGGAAACGATGCGCACATTCCCTTCCTGATCCACCTGCGCGATGGACGGATCGGAGCTTTCCCACCTCAGCGCCGCCGCGGTACCTTCGGGAAGGATTGCTGCGCCCAGCGCGATTTCATTGCCGGCATACGCCGTCTGCGGAATATTTTCGATTCTGATTTCGTCCGCAAAGGTCTGCGGCGTTTTTTCCTCCGTCACACGCAGAACAGGGCCCGCTTCGCCGTTTTCCAGTTCGCCCTTCGTTTCCGCCACAGAGGTCACGCCGCTCCTGTCCGTCGTTTCCACCCGCAGGGCGATCTCCCCTTCCGGGGCTCCGGTCAGCGGGAACTGCGCTTCACCCGGTTCGCTCCTTCTGAGCACCGACGCGACTCTTCCGTCCCGCAGCAGGGTCAGCACATACTCCTCTCCGCCTTCCGAAAGCTGGCTCCCGTAAGAAGCCGCAACGCTCTTTCCGTCTTCCGACAGGCGCATATCGTACGCGTAGCTCTGCACCCGCTTTTCGGCGGCATCCAGTACCTTCACCCGCACCAGGGCGGTAATGCCGGGATCGCCCGCCGCGATGACCAGGACACCTGTTTCACCGGGTTCTCCCGCCGTAACGTTTCCCGCAGCGTCGACCGAAGCGATCCGATCATTCACCGGTACAAAAAACCATCCCGCGTCCAGAGAGCCCTCCGGCAGCAGTTCCGGATGCAGTACGCCCGTCTGTCCTTCCTGCAGGATCAGTTCCCGGCATTCGATCTTTTCCGCACCGGGCCGCACCCAGAAGCGCACGTTTTCCTCATGGTCGTTCTCCGCGGAGGAAACGGTAATCACGGCGTTTCCGGCTCCGCGTGCCGTCACCGTCCCGTTCTGATCCACCTGCAGCACTCCTTCGTCACTGCTTTTGAAGTGCCACGGATCCTCCGGAGTCCTGATATGCAGCGTCAGGCTTTCGCCGCTTGTCAGTTCCGTCCGGTCGGAATACGCGGTAAAGGGGCGCAGGATGATCAGCGTTTCAGCCTGTACCACGCAGCGCAGCCCCGCGTCATCCGCGACCTCCGCTTCCATCACGGCTCTGCCGGGTTCGCCGAATATTCTGCGGGCGTATACCTTTTCTCCCTCGGCAGCGCGGAAAGTCTGCCGCGCACCGGCATCGGCTTCGCCCGATTCTTTCAGAAAATGAATGGAATAATGGATCCGGTACGGCGGCGTTCCCCCGGAAGGCACGATCTCCCACAGCACTTCATCGCCCGTGCACCGTTCATCGGCGCCTGTCACCTTAAGGAGCGGCCAGCTTTCCTCTTTACCCTGCACCGCCACCGTATCCCGCGCCGCTTCGATGCCGCTTCCCTTTTCAAGCCTTGCTTCCACGCGAAGCTCGCCCCGGTGCTGCGGGGTAAGGGAAAACACCGCTTCCCCGTCAGCTGCAGGCAGGGTCGTCAGCAGCAGCAGATCCGCCGTTCCGTTCGGATAGGATTCATAGGCGCTGACCACGACCCGGGATGAAGCGTCCGCACCGGGCACCGTGACCCTCCAGCTGATTTCCGAACCGGCATCCGCTTCCTCCTGCAGTCTTGTCAGGGCAATTCCCTCCGCGCTGCCGCCCCGGGCAATGCCGGTCAGCAGCACCAGCGCAATCAGAATCATCCATGACGCTTTCCCTAATCCACGCATCGTTCTGTCTCCTTGCTGAGGAGTGGCATCGAAAAATCTTTCTCCACGCATATAGTATAACAGATCGCGCAGGATTTTGCCACAGTTTTTTCACAAAAATTTGATAAAAAACGGCACCGGCTGTCAAATTTCCGACTGTCGGTGCCGATTGCCGCTGACGGATGAAAAATGTCCGAAGCTTTTCCATACGGCGTCAAACGGCGCGGCGGAATACGCTGTATTTTTCAGCCCCTTTCGAACAGTCTGCGTGCTCTGCCGAGCCGGTAAGCGTCGTCCATCAGGGTATAGAGATTGTCTTCCGTCGTAAGCTGCCAGGGCGCAGCCATAAAACCCAGCAGGTGATCCGGGCTGAACTTTTCGCGCATCGCCAGCCGCACCGTCTGCTCGATATTGCCGTGAAAACCCCAGGTGGACGCCGTGGGCACCTGATCGTATCCCAGGCGGTCCAGGTCCAGATATGCCTGGTAGCCCACGTTGGGATAACGGCCGTCCGCGTCTGGCAGCGGAACGCACTCATAGCGCCAGTTGGACTGCAGCACCTCTTTGGGCATGCGTTTGATAAAGATGTCCGGATGATGCCAGTAATAATCCGACCAGACCCAGGCGCGCGCGCCGTTCTTTTCACAGCACTCCTTCAGGTCACAGAGATCATGCCACCACAGCTGTTCGCCCCGGATGAAGGCGGAACCCATATTTTTCTGATGTTCCCACGTTTCCTCGTCCATGCCGAGATGGAAGTATTTCGGCCGGCTGAACAGCCCGCACACCTCCTCGATCAGTTCATGGCAAACTTTGTAGTATGTATCCGTGCAGCGCATCATGCGGTACGGACCCAGCCAGGCGTCGTGGCATGCGGAGAAGTTCAGCTTGGGAACGGGTGTAATGCCCAGTTCGCGCAGGCGCTGAAGCTCCGCGGCGAGTTCCTCGCGGCTCCATGCGCCCGGGACGGCCAGTTCGGGATGGGAATCGTACCGAACGCCCTCGCCCAGGTCGATGAGCAGCGTGTTGATTCCCTGCTCCGCAATGAAATCCGTCACT
>CADBNX010000286.1 GCA_902796115.1 uncultured Eubacteriales bacterium | reverse complement strand
CGGCTTTCCCGCCTGCAGCAGCTCCATGGAGCGGGCGAAGCGGTAGCGGCGCAGGTACTCCTGCACGCCGATCCCCGTGACCCGGCGAAACTGCCGGGACAGGTAGTCGCCCGACACACCGGCCTGCGCCGCGATTTCCCGCACGGTGAGGCCGAAGCGCCCGTAGTGCATGTCGATGTAGCCGATCGCGCGGCTCACATAGGCGGAATAGGCGTCGAACTCCGTGTCGGAGCCCAGGTGCGCCAAGTACGCGCGCGCGTACTCCACAAGCAGGCAGTTCAGCAGGCTTTTCACGCGCACGTCCCATCCCGCGGGACGCGTTTCGCACTCCTCGTGCATCCAGCTGATCAGCTGCTGGAAGGTTTTGCGCTCGCTGAGCGTCAGGTGCAGCACCGGCACGCCCGCCGCGGGATCCGGGCTGAACAGACGGTCAAGCCCCGGCAGGCGGCTGAGCGCCTCCAGCTGCTCCCCGGCCGCTTCCCGGCCGAACAGGCAGTTGTAAATGTGCGTGACGCGGTTTCCGCTGTATTTGTGGCTGACGTAGGGCTTGAGGATGAAGATGTCTCCCTCCATGAGCAGCGACACCGACCCCGCCGAATCATGCACGCAGAAACCGTCCGTCACGTACACAAGCTCGTAGAAATCGTGATTGTGACTGCTGATCGTGGTATGATAGGCTCTCATCACGCGCACGGGAGGGTCTCCCGGCGCAATCAGCGATTTCAGGTGAAGCGTGTTGGTCATGCGTTCCTCGGACTACCGTTCCGGAAACATTTCATCCAGATAGACGATCCTTCCCGTATCCAGGGAACGGATGGCGGCGTGGATCACCTGCTGCGCCTTCAGGCCCTGCAGGCCGCTGCCGTCGATGTCCTCCGGCTTCACACCGGCGTCCACCTGGCGCACGAAGCAGCGGATGCGCTCGCGGAAGGTATCGTCAAAATTGGAATAGCCCCCGAAGACGGGATTGGTGTATACGCGTTTTTCCGGGTTTCCGGCCGGATACAGCGTGGCCTCGCGCCACATATCCTCGAACACCAGCCGTCCCTTGACGCCCGCCACTTCGCAGCGCTCCATCGGGTGGCCGCGGGCTATGTCATAGCTGGAGGTCAGATGCCCCACCGCGCCGCATTTGAATTTCATGTTGATGCTGGCGGTGGACCAGATGGTGCGGCCCGGCGCTTTCATGGCGAAACACTGTACGGCTTCCACGTCGCCCATGAAATAGCGCATGATTTCGCAGGAATGCGGGTTGAGCGCCTTCAGATGGTAATAGGGAGATTCGAAATCCTGGGGCTTGCCGATCCACAGCGCCATGTTGCAGAACAGCAGATCGCCGATCAGGCCCTCGTCCTGCCATTTCTTGGCTGCGCGCGCGGCCGGGGTGAAGCGGTGGTTGAAGTCGATGGCAAAGCAGCGCTTCAGCTTCGCCGCGGTGTCCACCATTTTTTTGCCGTTCTCGATCAGGTTGCTGATGGGCTTTTCGCACAGCACGTGGCAGCCGGCCTCGAGCGCCTGGATGGTGGGCAGGTAATGATCGGACGAATACTCATATCCGCCGGTCGCGACGGATACCAGATCGGGCTTGAGCTCCCTGAGCATGGTCGGCGCGTCCAGCCAGTACGGCACGCCGAGCTTCTTTGAGGCCGCCGCGGCGCGCTCTTCGATGATGTCGCACACGCCCACCAGGTCCACAAGCTCGTCCTCCTGGTAGATGCGCGCGTGCAGATTGCCGATGTGCCCCAGGCCGATTACACAGACTCTGAGCATTTGCTTTTTCCTCCCGGCGCTACTTTTTCTGCTGCAGCTTCACCGCGTCCGCAATGCCGCCGATGTACTTGCTGTCGTAGGCTTCCTGCGAGGATTTGAAGGGACGCCCGTTCATCAGGAAATTGGTGTAGATCGGATCGGGACGGCCCGTTTCCTTTTCGCGTCTGGCGATAAAGTCATACATGCGCTTCTTCAGGGCTTCCACGATTTCCGGGTTTTCATCCGCCACGTTGTGGTTTTCTTCCGGATCCCGGATCAGGTTGTACAGCTCCAGCCCGGGCTTGAAGTGGAAGTCCGGCTCGAGGGCCACGATCAGCTTCCACTCCGGCGTGCGCCAGCCGTGCTTGCGCATCCAGGTGCATTCGGTGATATAGAACTCCGGCTCCCGCTCGCGGAACTCGCCGCGCACCAGCGGCATCAGGCTGCGGCCTTCCATGGGCAGGCGGTTCTCGATGCCCATGAGTTCCAGCAGCGTGGGCGTCACGTCCTTCAGCTGGCAGATATCGCCATAGCGCTTTCCCTCGGGCAGGTGGCCCTTCCAGCGGATGATCAGCGGCACCACCAGCGTGCAGTCGTACAGGCCGTGATGATCGAAGAAACAGTCATGGTCGTAGAGCGTCTCCCCGTGATCGGATACGAAGATCACGATGGTGTCCTCTTCCAGGTTCAGATCGTGCAGCTTGGTCAGGACCTGCTGGATGCAGCTGTCCATGTACGCGAGCGCGCCGTCGTACTGCGCGATCACGTAATCCGGATTGGTGCAGCCCTCGGGCACCCAGCTTCTGATATAATCCCCGAAGGGTTTGAAGTCGTATACCTTCTGCATGCGTTTGTCTTCCGGGTCAAAAGCGTCGCCCTGGAAAAACATTTTATCGAACGGTGCCGGCGGCAGGTAGGGGGAATGCGGATCCATATGGCGCATGAACAGCATGAAGGGCTTGTCTTCCTTCGCGAGCCGCTCCAGTTCCGGAATGGCCACCTCGTTCAGGTTCTCGGCCTTGTGCGCGCGTCCGTCCGCGTGATCGGGACCCCAGCCCGGGAAGGACAGGTAATTGTCATACCCGCGCCCGCCCGCGTTGCCCTGGAAGCCCACGCAGGTCGTGTTGTAGCCCTCTTCGCGCAGGATCTCCGCCAGCACCGGCACGCCCTCGATGATCTGCTTCTGTCCGAGCGCAACCACGTCCGTGCCGAAGCAGTCCCGTCCGGTCAGCATGTTGGAGTAGCCCGGCGTCGTGGGGATATGGGCGGAAAAGCAGTTGTCAAAGGTGACGCCGCCCTTTGCGTATTCGCTGATATGCGGCGTGGTGAGCCGGCCGTAGCCGTAATGGCTCATATGGTTCCGGCGCAGACTGTCGATGCCGAAAAACAGCAGATTCGGTTTTTTACTCATTTTTTGATTCCTCCCCGTCAATTCTTCCCTTTACCGCGCGCCGAGGCTTTTCAGCACAGCGTTCATATAGCCGTAGCTTTCGCTCGCGATCGCCTGCGCCTGCTGCATGGTCTGTTCGGGTCCGATCACCTCAAGGCATACCGGGCCCTCGTATCCGGCGTCGGTCAGCGCCTTGAAATACCCGAACAGGTTGATTTCGCCGCGTCCGCACGCCTGGTCGGCGGGAGCACCCGGTCCCGGGCCCTTGCCCTTGCAGTCGCGGATATGCACGTGACCCATGCGCGATACGACCTGCGCCAGCGCTTCCTCGGGCTTTTCCCCGGCGCGGTAGATATGGCTGGGATCCATATCGACGCCGAAGGAATCCAGTGTGATCGCCTCCATGGCGCGCAGCGTGGTGGGCGTGTCATGGATCGCGCAGCCCACATGCGCCTTGCAGCACAGCTTCACGCCGTATTCGGCCGCCATTTTCGCGCGCGCGGTCAGCGTTTCGATGGATTTGAGCACGTCCTCTTCCACATCCATCTTCCCGCCCGGTCCCACGTTGACCACGGGAATGCCCAGATACTGCGCGGCACGGAACGCCTTTTCAAGACGTTTTTCATCAAGTGAGGCCACTTCCATGGACAGCAGCTCCACGCCCGCTTCCTTCGCGGCGGCCTTCACCAGGGGCGCCTGCGTCTCCCACGCGTCGAGCACCAGATGCTCGCACATGCCCTGGATCGCGGACAGCTCCGCGCCGTCGTAACCCGCTGCCTTGATGGCCTTCAACGCGTTTTTGATTCCGGTTCCCTTGAACAGGACTGTATTCACGCCTAACTTCATTTGTATGCCTCCCCCATGCGTTTTCATGTCCGATCGCCCCTGCGGGGTTTGACCGCTTTCATCATACACCTCTTTGCGCGTGCATGGCAATAAGATGGACGATTTCCCGCAAGATTCAGAACGGATTCAGACAAATGGCATTCGGATTTCCACAATTGTCCGGTTACTGATTGTTCAGCAGCAGCCGTCCGCCGTCGATCAGGTAATCGGTGCCGGTGACGAAAGCCGCGTCGTCCGAGCACAGGTACATTACCAGGCTCACGATCTCCTTCGGTTCCGCCGCGCGGCCGAGCGCGGTTTTCATATTGCTCATGGCAGCGCGCGTCAGCACGGGGCCGGGAGATACGGCGCAGCAGCGCACGCCGTGCGGCGCGCCGATACGCGCGAGGGCCTTCGTGAGTCCGCCCGTGATGCCGCTCTTTTCCGCCGCGTAATCGACGCCCCCGCCGGTCCAGCCGTCAATGGAGCCGATGTTGATGATCACGCCGCGCTTCTGTGCGATCATATGGCCCATCGCCGCGCGCGCGAACAGCATCGGCGCGCGGAAGTTCACGTCGATGCCCCAGTCGATCACGTCGAGGGGCTCCGTGGGGAAATAATGTCCTTCCGGAGAGGCCTTGCACATGCGCGGCGGAAAGCCGCCCGCGAAATTGATCACGATATCGATCGAGCCGCTCTCCCGAACGGCACGCTCCACCGTGTCCCGGATCTGGTCCCATTCGCGCACGTCGCACACCGCGGGCACGGCCGCGCCGCCCTTTTGGCATATCTCCTCCGCGCGCGCCTTCAGCGCTTCCGCGTTGATATCCGCCATATACACTTTCGCGCCTTCCTCCGCCAGCATCTGCGAGGCGAGCAGCCCCATGCCGGACGCGGCACCCGTCACGATGGCACACCGGTTTTCAAAACGCATGAATGTATCCTCCTTTTATATATGCCAGCCGATGCTCCGCAGGGCGCTCACCATGTTTTTCACCGGCGGCTGATTGGAAATCTGATCTTCCGT
>CADBNX010000285.1 GCA_902796115.1 uncultured Eubacteriales bacterium | reverse complement strand
GGGGAGAATCTGTATTCGGAAGACGGAATCCTGCAGCGGGGGATGATCGTGCGCCATCTGCTGCTTCCGAACTGCACAGCCGACGCCATTCGTGTGATCCAATTCATGCGGGAAGAGCTGCCGGGCGTACCGCTCAGTCTGATGAGACAGTATACGCCGCAGGAAAGCTGTACGATTCCGGGCCTTCAGCGCAGGATCACGGACCGAGAATACGGGCATGTCCTTGAAGCGATGAAGTCTTTGGGCGTACCCGGCTATTTTCAGGACGCGGACTCCGCGGACGCCGGTTTTACACCTGATTTTGACGGTACCGGCGTCGCGCCTTTGTATACATCAGATAATGCTTGACAGAAAACAAAGGATGATTTATTCTTTTCTTCGATTTTATGCAGGAGGGGAACTTGGTGGCTAACACAACGAAGCTTGTAATTGTAGAATCTCCCGCGAAGGCAAAGACAATTGCCCGTTTTTTGGGACGCGGATATAAGGTGGAGGCTTCCCAGGGCCATGTACGGGATTTGCCCAAATCACAGCTCGGGATCGATCCGGAAAAAGATTTTGAAATGAAGTATATCACCATCCATGGCCGGGGCGAAATCCTGGCCAGGATCCGCAAGGAAGCAAAGAGCGCTTCCAAAGTGATCCTGGCTACGGACCCTGACCGGGAAGGGGAAGCCATTTCCTGGCATCTCGCGCATATTCTCGGGATCGATCCGGCAAATAAGTGCCGGGTCGAATTCAATGAGATCACGAAAAAAGCGGTCCAGAAGGCGATCACCGCGCCGCGCTCCCTGGATATGGAACGTGTGGACGCGCAGCAGGCCCGCCGCGCGCTGGACCGGCTGGTTGGATATAAGATCTCACCCCTGCTTTGGGCGAAAGTCCGCAAGGGACTTTCTGCTGGCCGCGTGCAGTCCGTCGCTGCCCGCATGATCGTGGACAGGGAAGAAGAGATTCAGGATTTTGTGCCGGAAGAGTACTGGGAGCTTGCGATCCGCGCGGGTTTTCATGCCGAAGCCAACGCAAAAGAGGATTTTGATCTGAAGCTCGTATCCGTGAACGGAAAGAAGACCGAGCTGCATCAGGCCGGGGAAGCGGAAAAGGCAAAGGAACAGGTGCTGCGCGAGCACTTCCGCGTTGCAAGCGTCCGCAAAGGCGAAAAGAAAAAATCACCGGCCCCGCCGTTTACCACTTCCAGCCTGCAGCAGGAAGCCGGACGGAAACTGAACTTTACCACCCAGCGGACCATGCAGGTGGTGCAGAACCTCTACGAAGGCATCGAACTGGGCAGGGAAGGCGCACAGGGCCTTGTTACCTATATCCGTACCGACAGCGTACGGGTAAGCGAAGAAGCTCTTGAGGCTGTCAGGGGCTATATCGCCGCGAATTTTCAGGAAAAATACCTTCCCGAAAAACCGAATGTGTACAAAGGCCGTGCCAACTCGCAGGACGCGCACGAAGCGATCCGCCCCACCGATATCGCCAGAACGCCTGACAGCATCAAATCTTACCTCAGCAGAGAACAGTACCAGCTGTACAAACTGATTTACAACCGCTTCCTGTCCAGCCAGATGGCGCAGGCCGAATATGACGTGATCACGGCGGATATCGCCTCGGAAAGCGTCATGCTTCGCTTCAGCGGCGAAAAAAAGCGTTTTGCGGGTTTTACCAGCGTGTATGAAGAAGGCGCGGATGAGAGCGAAGAAAAAGTATCCGCGTCGATTCCGGCTTTCAGCGAGGGCGAACCGGTTTACATCCATGATGCGCAGACTTCACAGCACTTTACCCAGCCTCCGTCCCGCTATACGGAAGCGTCCCTGGTGAAAGCCATGGAAGAGAAGGGCATCGGAAGGCCTTCGACCTACGCGCCGACGATCACAACCATCATTCACCGCGGATATGTATCGCGTGAAAACAAACGCCTGTATCCTACCGAAATGGGAATCACGGTAAACCGGCTGATGATGACCTATTTCCCCGAAATCGTGGATATCGAGTTCACAGCGGATATGGAGGAAAAGCTGGATCTGGTTGAAAACGGCACCATGGACTGGAAAAAGGTGCTGGAGGCTTTTTACCCGCCTTTCGAAGAGGAACTGAGCAAAGCGGAAAACGACATGGAGAAGGTCAAAATCGCAGACGAAGTGAGCGACGTGCCCTGCGAGGAGTGCGGCGCGATGATGGTATATAAAACCGGACGTTTCGGCCGTTTTCTCGCCTGCCCCAGATTTCCGGAATGCCGCTACACCAAACCCGTCCTGAACTATCTTCACGTTCCGTGTCCCAAATGCGGCGGGGAGCTGCTTGAAAAGATCAGCAAAAAGAACAGGAAGTTTTACGGCTGCGAACGGTATCCGGAATGCGATTTCGTTTCCTGGGACAAGCCGGTCGCGGAAAAGTGCCCGAAGTGCGGCAGTTATATGACGGAGAAAACGAATCGCAAGGGAGAACTGTGGCATATCTGCGCCAATGAGCAGTGCAGACACAAAATACTGAAAAATGACGGGGACAGTCCGGAAACATGAGCGTATGCATCGTCGGAGCCGGTCTGGCCGGCTGTGAAGCCGCATGGCAGCTTGCAAACCGCGGCATCGAGGTGGAACTGTGGGAGATGAAACCGCAGAAAATGTCTCCCGCGCACCATTCGGATCAGTTTGCGGAACTGGTCTGTTCCAACTCCCTGCGCTCCGACCGGATACAGAACGCCGTCGGTCTGCTGAAAGCGGAAATGCGCGCGCTGAACAGCCTGATCATACAGACAGCCGACGAAACGCGGGTTCCGGCCGGAGGCGCGCTCGCGGTGGACAGGGAGCGGTTTTCCTCTCGCATCACCCAGAGGATCCTTTCCCATCCGCACATCAGGGTCGTACATCGGGAAATGCGGGGCATCCCGTCTTCTCCCGCCATCATCGCGGCGGGACCGCTGGCAAGCGAGGCGATCTGCGATGCGCTTGGCGAATTCAGCGGTTTGAAAACGCTGAATTTCTACGATGCCGCTGCGCCGATTGTTACCGCGGAATCGCTTGATATGTCAAAGATCGTACGTGCTTCCCGCTATGACCGCGGAGACGGCGAGGATTATCTCAACTGCGGGATGACAAAGGACGAATATCTTCGTTTTGTGGATGAACTGATTCATGCGGAAACGGCCCAAGTGCATGATTTTGAGGAGAATCGGGTATTCGAAGGCTGCATGCCGGTAGAATCCATGGCAAAACGGGGACCGCTTGCGCTGTCTTTCGGTCCGATGAAAGCAAGCGGGCTGAAGCGACATTTTGACCGTGATATTTTTGCCGTAGTGCAGCTGAGGAAAGAGGATGCGGCGGAAAGCGCGTATAACCTGGTGGGGTTTCAGACAAGGCTGAAGTTTCCGGAACAGAAGCGCGTCTTCCGCATGATCCCGGGGCTTGAAAACGCGGAGTTCGCGCGCTTTGGCGTGATGCACCGGAATACATTTCTGAACAGTCCCGGCTTTTTGAACGATCATTTTGAAGTGATCGAAAGAAGAATGCTGTATTTTGCAGGTCAGATCACAGGGGTGGAAGGCTATGTGGAGAGCGCTGCAAGCGGTCTTTCCGCGGGCATTCATCTCGCGATGCAGCTGAAAAACAGGGACATGCCTTCCTTTACGCGCAGGACCGCGATCGGTGCGCTTGGAAATTACGTAGCCGCGGCAAACCGGAATTTTCAGCCGATGAACATCACTTTTTCCCTGATGCAGGGTCCGGATGAGCAAATCAGGAATAAAGACCAGCGAACGGACATGATCGCGCGGAAATCCATGGAAATCGTGGAAGAGATCCGCAAAGCGACGGAATAAGACGAAAAGGAGCAATTTGCATGACACTCAAAGGTACGACCATCTGCGCCGTGACAAAGGACGGCAAGACCGCCATCGCCGGAGACGGGCAGGTGACGATGGGGGAAAGCACGATTTTTAAGGGTACGGCGCGGAAGGTGCGCAGGATCTACAACAACACGGTCGTTACCGGCTTTGCGGGAACCGTGGCGGATGCGTTCACGCTCTGCGAACGCATCGAGGATAAACTGACCCAGTGCGCCGGAAACCTGGAGCGGGCCGCCGTCATGCTGGCACAGGACTGGCGCGGCGACAAAGGCTTGCGTCAGCTGGAAGCCATGCTGATCGTCGCCAATGCCGAAACCATGCTGATCGTTTCCGGGACCGGTGAGGTGATCAGCCCGGACGACGGGGTGGCGGCGATCGGTTCCGGCGGGAATTACGCGCTGGCGGCCGCCCGGGCGCTGGTGCAGAATACGGATCTGTCCGCTCATGAGATCGCCGAAAAGGCGCTGCATATTGCGGCGTCGATCTGTGTTTATACAAACGACAATATCATTGTGGAGGATGTCTGATGATGGAACTGACCCCAAGAGAAGTGGTACGGGAGCTGGACCGTTTTATCATCGGCCAGGAGAAGGCAAAAAAAGCGGTTGCGATCGCTTTGCGGAACCGTTACCGCAGAAGCCTGCTTTCGGATGAAATGCGTGAGGAGATCTATCCCAAGAATATTCTGATGATCGGTCCGACCGGCGTCGGAAAAACGGAGATCGCGCGGCGCCTGGCAAAGCTCGTAAAAGCACCCTTCGTAAAAGTGGAAGCGACCAAATTCACGGAAGTCGGTTATGTGGGACGGGACGTGGATTCCATTGTGCGCGATCTGACCGAAAACGCGGTGCGGATGGTGCGGAACGAGCACACGGAAAAGGTGAAGGATCGGGCGGAACGCCTCGCGGAAGAGCATCTGGCGGATCTGCTCGCAAACCCGGTCCGGAAGACGGAAATGAATCCGCTGGACTTCCTCCTGGGAAAACAGAAGCAGAAGGATGTGCCGGAGGAAGAGAAGGCCGCGCTTTCGCAGAAACGGAGCGATATTCTGAATCAGCTCCGCAGGGGCGAACTGGAAGAGCGGGAACTTGAAATCGAAGTCGCGGAAGAGATGCCGCAGCTTGAAGTGGGCGGCAGCTCCATCAACATCGGCGACGTAATGGGAAATATGATGCCCAAGCGCACCAAAATGCGCCGGGTAAAGGTAAAGGACGCGCGGCGCATCCTGGTTGACCAGGAAGCGGAAAAGCTGATCGATTCCGACGAAATCCACGAGGAAGCGGTACGCAGGGCGGAACAGAGCGGCATCGTTTTTCTGGATGAAATCGATAAGATCGCAGGCCGGGGCAGCGCTTCCGGACCGGACGTATCACGCGAAGGCGTGCAGCGTGACATCCTTCCGATCGTGGAAGGCAGTACGGTCACGACCAAATACGGCCCGGTGCGGACGGATTTTATGCTCTTTATCGGCGCCGGCGCGTTCCAGGTGGCAAAGGTTTCCGACCTGATCCCGGAACTGCAGGGCAGGTTTCCCGTGCATGTTACCCTGGACAGCCTCACGCAGGAGGATTTTGAAAAGATCCTGACCCAGACGGACAACGCGCTGACCCGTCAGTATGAGGCGCTGCTGCAGGTGGATCATGTGCATCTGAAATTCACGCCGGAAGCGCTGAAGGAAATCGCGCACGCGGCGCTCGTGGCCAACGAAACCGGAGAAGATATCGGAGCCAGACGGCTCCACGCAATCTTTGAGGAACTGCTGGAGGATGTATCCTTCAATGCCGGCGGCGAAAACATGCCGGACGTGGATGTGGAGATCACGCCGGAATATGTGCGCCAGCACGTGGGAGCGGCAAAGGAAACGGATCTGAAGCAGTTTATTCTCTGACAGAAAAAAACCCGCAACATTTTTCGTCAAATCCGCTTTTCGGGTATTGCATTTTTAGCTTTCTCATGGTAGAATACCATTGTCGTGAGAGATCACGGCATGGGGCATTAGCGCAGTTGGTAGCGCACAACACTGGCAGTGTTGGGGTCAGGAGTTCGAGTCTCCTATGCTCCACCAACGCCCGGAAGCCAATGAAATCAAGGCCTCCGGGCATTTACTTTGTCGGGTTTTCTTTCAGCTGCAACTGTCCCGCGGCATTTGGCCCGGTTCATTTGTCCTTCGGATGACACTGATGACGCTGACGGGGAGAATCAGGATGAGAATTACGGTTTATCTCGGATCAAACAATGGAAACGATCCTTCTGTCGCCGAAGTGGCGAAAGCGCTGGGAAGCTGGATCGGAAGCAGCGGACACACCCTGGTATACGGCGGGTCCGAAAGCGGCCTGATGGGGATCCTCGCGAAAAGTACACTTGAAAGCGGCGGAAAAGTCATCGGTGTCGAACCGCAGTTTTTTATCGACGCGGGATTTCAGTACGATGAAATCACAGAGCTGATCGTGACGGAGGACATGCCACAGCGCAAAACGAAAATGATCGAACTGGGAGACGCGTTCATC
>CADBNX010000284.1 GCA_902796115.1 uncultured Eubacteriales bacterium | reverse complement strand
GGCGTCGGCTGTGCAGTTCGGAAGCAGCAGATGGCGCACGATCATCCCCCGCTGCAGGATTCCGTCTTCCGAATACAGATTCTCCCCAGCCTGTCGATGCATTTCTCTGAGCGCGGCTGCGGCTTTTTCAAAATAGTCCGCGCGTCCCGTGCAAAGCCCGGACAGTCTCGGTGAAAAATGCTTCAGATCGGGCAGATATACCTGCACAAAACCTTCCAGCATGCGAAGGGTTTCGGTTTTTTCGTACCCGCCGCTGTTCCATACCACCGGGATATGAGGTTTCGCGATCCGAAGCGCTTCGATGACGGAAGGAACAAACTGTGTTCCGGTCACAAGATCAAGGCTGTGGACTCCGCTTTTTTCAAGGTCTGAAAAAATTTCAGCCAGACGGTTCACGGAGATATCGAATCCATTGGCATCATGGCTGATTTCGTGGTTTTGGCAGAAAATGCAGCCGAGTGTGCAGCCTGAGAAAAAAATGGCGCCGGTTCCTTTTCCGTCCGTTCCGGAAATGCACGGTTCTTCCCACAGATGCGGCGCCGCTCTGGCAATACGAACCTCTGCCCGGACTTTACAGAATCCGGTCTGTTTCGACCGATCCACTCCGCATTCTCTGGGGCAAAGGCGGCAGTTATTATACTGTAGCAATGTATTGATTGCAGAGCCTTCCTTTCCAGCGGGTCCGGATCATGCCGCTAAAGAAGTGCGTACAGGCCCAGGAACAAAAAACTCAGGCCCAACGCGAGCAACCCGGCATACAGGGTCGCGGGCGACCAGTTTCTTCCGTTTTTCTCTTTTCTGCATTTATAGTCATACAGCGTTTCATTCCGCTCGTGCGTCGTGTGAGAAGGAAATATGGAATGAAGTGAAAAACGGCTGAACATATAGGAAAATACGTCAAAGGTTCCTTTTGAGGCTATGAACCCAAGTCCTCCCGAACCTGCCAGGATGATCCCCGGGATCAGAAAACTGTCTGACAGGATGCCCGCAGCCTGTTTCAAGCTTTCCGCCCGAAAAACGCCCCGCAGCCACGCAGCGATACATGCAGCGATCAAAGCTGACGCGCACCAAATCATGGTTCGTGCCGGAGAATGGGTCTGACGTTTCTGATCGGACGGCATGGTCTATTTCAGTACCCTCAGGTATTCCTGATACTCTTTTTCATTGCACTGCACAAAATGGCCGGGCTTGACTTCCCGGATGGACGGCTGATCCACAGAGTAGTCATGTTCTGCCAGCGGATTGTACACAATCCGTTTCCGGTTCCGTTCATAGATGGGATCCGGCAGCGGGATCGCGGACAGCAGCGCCCTGGTGTAGGGATGCAGCGGATTCAGGAACAGTTCGTCGGACGGCGCCATCTCTACCATTTTGCCGTAGTACATCACGCCGATTCGGTCGGAAAAGTACTTGACTACGGAAAGATCATGCGCAATAAACAAAATCGTGAGTCCGAGCCGTGCCCGAAGCTCATTGAGCAGGTTGATCACCTGCGCCTGTACAGAAACATCCAGGGCCGAAACAGGTTCATCGGCAATGATCAGCTCCGGTTCCATGATAATTGCCCGGGCAACGCCGATGCGCTGCCGCTGACCGCCTGAAAACTCATGCGGATACCGGCTGGCATGTTCACGCACCAGACCAACCAGTTCCAGCATATGGTATACTTTTTCGTCGATGACCCGTTCGTCCTTCTCTCCCTGGATGCGCAGTCCTTCCGCGATGATTTCGCGTACGGTCATACGGGGATCAAGGGATGCGATGGGATCCTGAAAAATCATCTGGATCTGTGTGACGAGTTTTGTCTTTTTTGCCTTGTGCAGTTCGTACCGGTATTCTTTTTGCAGATTCTTTCTTTCTTCTCCCGCAGCCCGGGCAAGTTTCGCCTCATATTCGGCTTTCACCCGCTCCGTTTGAGCCTGCGCGTATTCTTTATCACAGTTTTTCTGGTCATACCGGGCTTTTTTGATCTCATTCCGCTGCTCGTTGATCAGGCCGATATCCGGAGAAGACTCGCTTTTAAGCTCCTTGATGCGGTTTTCGTAAGAACGGGTCCCGGCTCCGATGCGAATGCCCTTGAAGTAGATATTTCCGGAGGTGATATCATACAGCTTGATGATAGAACGTCCCGTCGTGGTTTTTCCGCAGCCGGATTCGCCGACCATGCCGAACACTTCGCCTCGTTTGATTTCAAAGCTTACGTCATCAACCGCTTTGAATTCACTGCCTCCGGATTTGAAATACTGGCACAGATGCTCCACACGCAGAAGCGTTTCCTGATTATTCTGCATCGTTATTCCCTCTCTTACTGTTCATTCTGGCAATACGCTCTGTGATGATCCGCGGCGGGTCCACTTTCGGCGCGTCAGGATGCAAAAGCCATGTGGCGGCATAATGCGTATCCGTGATTTTGAACATCGGGGGCTGCTGTTCAAAATCGATCTGCATCGCGTATTTATTCCGCGGCGCGAACGCGTCGCCCTGCGGCGGATAAATCATATTGGGCGGTGTTCCCGGAATGGCATCCAGTTTCTCATTCGTGTCCAGATCGGGCATGGAGGAAAGCAATGCCCATGTATAGGGATGCGCGGAATGATAGAATACTTCCTCCGACGTTCCGTATTCGACGATCTTTCCGGCGTACATGACCGCGATGCGATCCGCCATATTCGCAACCACGCCCAAGTCATGTGTGATGAAGATGACGGAAAGGTGTCGTTCCTCTTTCAGCTTGTTGATCAGTTCCAGGATCTGAGCTTGAATCGTGACATCCAGCGCCGTAGTCGGTTCGTCGCAGATCAGAATATCCGGATTTGCCGCCAGCGCGATCGCGATCACGATGCGCTGCCGCATTCCGCCGGAAAACTCAAACGGATACTGATTATAGCGTTTTCTCGGTTCGGGTATCCCGACTTCTTCCATCAGCTTGATGGCCTTTTCCTTTGCCATCGCTTTGGTCACCTTGTTTGCCACGCCGGACGCGCACTCTTTCAGATGATCGATCACGGCAACGGCTTCCGTATCATAATCACGCTCGTCCCGGGAACGGATCTGTTCCTCATAATGATCGGCAAGCTGATCCATGCTGCGTTGGATGGTTTCCTTCACCTGATTCAGGTCCGTTAAGGATTTGGGAGCCACAGACCAATCCACGGTTTTACCCCCGGCCTGAAGGCGGTCATGTCTTGCGGTCTGTCTGGCAAAGCGCTTCTCTTCCGCTGCATTCTTGACGACCGCGGAAAAATAATGCTCGATCTCCGATTTCAGCGCGGACGGGAACGTATATGCCCGTGAATCCTTCACATATTCCAGCGGATCGATGGATTCCTGCACCGCCTTCGTCAGGCGCTTCAGTTCCGCGCTGCATTCCTTGTGATCCAGCGTTTCTTTTTCAAACACCTTCCGGCCCGAACGCAGTGCCTGGATACAGGCACCCTTTTTGTCATAGGATCGTGCTGCGGAATACGCCAGGCCTTTTTTGACATCGCCGATAAAATCAAGCATATAATGCTCATCCAGATACCCGCGCATTTCCCTGTTCAGTTCCGCAACGTCCTTGTCCGGAAGCGTCTGTCCGGAAAAAGTCAGATAGTAGCCCATCGTAAAGAAATTCGGGGCTTCTTTGTCCAACGCGCTTTGCAGGATGAAGTTCATCCTGTTCAGTGAAGAACGCAGCGCAGCGTAATGATCGGAAGCCTTTCTGCCCTGTTTCAGGTCAGCCGGCAGCTGTTTGACCAGAGTTTCCAGTTCATTCGCCTGTTCCTGCACCACATAATCCTGTACGGAAAGTCTTGCGAGACGGCGGATGCGGTTCACCCTGTAATTCAGATCCTTCGCCGCGTCTTTTTCCAGTTCGAAAACAAGCACGCCGATCAGCCCGACCGCTTCTTCCGCCGCGTCGTGAGCACGGTTGTAGGCCGTTTCCAGTTCCAGATGCTTGTATTCGAACTTATCGAATTTGCGGCATTTTTCTTTGACTTCCGCTGCTTTTGCATGGTCTTCTTTTCCGTACGCGCTGATCATGGACTCCTGCAGCTGTTTCAGATATCCGTTGAAAGCGGCTCTGCTCTCCCGCTGACGAGTCTTCCCTTTCAGGATCATTGCTTCCGTCAGCTGACGTCCGATCCTGACGATCGGATTGAGGCTGCTCATCGGGTCCTGAAAGATCATCGCGATCTTATCCCCGCGGATTTTGTGGAATTCGTCTTCCGAAATCTTCAGAAGATCCTTACCGTCGTAAATGATTTCTCCGCTCTCATTGATGGCGTTTGCCGCCTGAATACCCAGGATCGCTTTGGAAGTGACTGATTTACCGGACCCGGACTCGCCGACGATCGCAAGTGTCTCGCCCTTCATCAGATCGAAATCGATCCCGCGGACCGCCTGCACTTTTCCGTTGGAGGTACGGAATGAAATGGTAAGGTTATGAACCTCAAGTTTCTTTTCCATATCAGTCTTCTCCTCTCGTGGTCGGGTTAAAGGCATCGCGCAGACCGTTGCCGAACAAATTGAAGGATATCATCAGCAGGGAGAAGAACAGGGCCGGCCAGAACATCGCGTGGGGCGATGTCGTCATGCTGCGCTGTCCCAGGCTCATCAGCTCACCGATACTGGTACCCACAAATTCGCTCAGATTTACAATACCCAGATACGTCAGGCTGGTTTCCGATCCGATGACGCTCGGGATCATCATCGCGCAGGAGGTGATGATGGTACCCAGGGAATTGGGGAAAATATGCCGGAACATCAGCCGCCAGTCACCGGCACCAAGGGTGCGGGATGACAGCACGTATTCCTGCCCTTTGAACCGGTAAAACTGTTTGCGCACCAGCGCGGCCATTCCGATCCAGCCCGTCGCGATATAGGCAAACAGGAAAGAAGGAACCGTTCCCACCTTCTGCGCCAGATGGAGCTGGAAAAGCGTGGTAGCCACGATAAAGGGGATGCCGGCCAGCACATCCGAAATACGTTCCAGAATCATATCCGTAGCGCCGCCGTAGTAGCCTTCTATCGCGCCGTAGATCGTTCCGAGCACAAAACGGATGACGGACACCAGGATCGCGAAAACCAGAGAAAAACGGGCACCCATTCCGATCGCGCAGAACAGGTCCTGTCCCTTCTCATTGGTGCCGAAGTAAAACTGCGGCGCATGTCCGTTCATATATTTATAGTAGTTGTAATACTCCACACGGCACTGTACCGCGCCGGATTTGCGGGTGCTGTAGATATAGCTTCCGTCGTCTCCCGTAATGCGGATGGAATGATAAGGCGCGCCTTCGGATTCCCTTGCTGTCGAGTAAACGGGAATGAAGTTACCGTTTTCGTCCTTTACTGCCGTACCTTTCTCATCCTTCACCTGATACCAGATATTCGGGTTATTGCTGATATTCTGAATATCCTTCGGTTCCACATACGGATAAATGACCTGGATCCCGGTTTCATCCTGCCATTTCTGAATCTGTTCGAAACTCTCATAAGACAGCACCATGTACACGATGCCGATTTCGTAATACTTATTGGTCTGGATCTTGTAAGTGGCGTTTTCCACCGTCTTGCCGCGGCTTTTTACGGTTTTTACCTGCTTGCTCAGGATACCCAGCATCGGGTCATGTCCGGTTTCCTGTGCAATGCCGCGCCAGTAATCCAGGGAATTCTCATTCTGGCTGTCATGTGTGACCGCTCCGTCCATGATTCCCCAGCCCTTCTCAGCGATCGATTCAACGAAGGGAGGTGCATTGACGTAGCGTTTATCCATTTCCCGTACATCATACGGAGACAGCATCGGCGATATGACGGAAAACAGTGCAAGAAAGAGCAGTATATATGCCGCGACGACCGAAGACCGGTTTTTCTTGAAGCGGACCATCGCGTCTGCAAAATAACCGCGGGATTTCGTCTCCAGCTTCTTATCGTGCAGGTTTTCATCCTTCTGGACAAACGCAAATTTTTCCTGCGGAATGTGATCAAACTGATTTTCCATTGACATCATTCTCCCTCCTGCAGAATTATTTGCGCGAACCCATGCGGATGCGCGGATCGATGAATCCGTAGCTGATATCGACTACGATTCCGGCGGCAAGTCCGACGGTTGTGTAGAATACGGTGAGCAGCATAAACATATTATAATCGCGCCCGTTGATGGAATTCAGATACAGACTTCCAACACCGGGAACGGCAAAAATCGATTCGATGATCAGTGAACCGGACATAATACCGATGAATTCGCCGAAAATCATGGGAAGAACCACCACCATGCAGTTTTTCAGCGCATGGCGCACGGTTGCCTGGGCTTTTGTCAGTCCCTTGGTTCTGGCCAGCAGCATGAACTCGCTGGTCAGCACTTCTGTCAATTCGGCACGTGTGGTACGTGTGAAGCTTGCGATAACGCCGAAAGAAAGCGAAAGAACAGCCGGAAGCATGCTCACAAACATGCCCCAGTCAAGATAGTTTCTTCCCGCGTTCATTAAAAACGGGAATACGGAAAGCTTGTAACTCAGGAAATACTGGATCAGAAACGCGTATACAAAGGATGGAACGGAAATGACAACCATCGTCAGCGTGGATATCGTGTGGTCGATCCAGCTGTTCTTTTTGAGCGCTGCCCAGATTCCGAGCGCGATCCCGATCGGGATGCTCAGCACGATCGAATACACATTGACGATCATCGTGGCAGGCAGTTTATCCATAAAAATCGCCGCCACATCCTGCCCGAAATACAGTTTGTCGGAAACGCCCCAGTCCCAGCGCGTAAAGATATCCTTCAAGAAAATCCCGAACTGTACCAAATACGGCTTGTTGTAACCCATCGCTTCCCGACGGGCAAGGATCACCTTGGTATGCGGGTCTTCGGCCGGCAATTGCACAGGCGGCAGCATCCGTACAAGTACAAAGCACATGCAGGTGATGATGAGCAGTGTCATCAGCATCAGCAGTATTCTTTGCAGCGTATATTTGAGCATCGGTTACCATTCCTCTCCTTGTGCCGATGGGATGGCCCAGATGAAACGGCCTGCTTCGAAGCGGCACAACATAGTAATCAGCTGTTATCTTCCAGAATAAACGATGATATCTCGCCGGGAAGCCAGCTGGCTTCCCGGCAAGATATCTCAGGTCGGCACATGACCGCAGCCGATGCGGCGGCTGTGCGCTCTCTGCAATTAGTAGCTCAGGGTTCCGTCGGGCTGAGAATCAACGAATTCTTTCCACTCGGCCTCGTCGTAGTTGTACTTCATGTACTGGATTCCGCCGCGGCTCATGATGGGGTTGTATTCCTCCACCACATAGTACACCTGCTGGCTCAGCAGCGCGGCGCTGGCGTTCTGCAGCATGGGCAGATAGTCATAAGTGCCGAGGATCGTCTTTTCGATGGCAGCCAGGATGTCCAGACGGGTGTCCACTTCCGCCTGACCGTCGCCGAAATTGTATTCCTTTTCGCCGATGGTGACGGTAGCGCCGTTCAGCGCATCGGACCAGTTCTTCAGCGTGGTGGTCAGCTCTTCGCCGTCAACGGTAATGGTCAGTTCCACCTTGGTGGCATCGAACCACTGCGCGTCATAAGCATAGCTCGGGTTGACATACACGTCGGTGATGGAGTAAGGATCAAGACGGGAGCCGGACCAGCCGCCCAGAACGGTGTCGCTCAGACCCTGCTTGATCTTGTTGCTCCAGTCGTTGCCGTAAGGCGCGGACAGATAGAATTCAACCTTGCCGTCAAAAGGCGTGTCCTTGGTCACTTCCGCCATCTTTTCATTCAGATAAGCGATGGTGCGGTCCATGAAGGAGGACAGGGACGAAGCGGAGTATTCAATGCGGATGGTCTGGTCGCATACACCGTCGCTGTCGCTGTCGGTGATATAACCGGCATCCAGGGCATCCTGGAAAGCAGCCTTGTAGAATTCCTTGGCGGCCACGGGATCGAAGCCGGTGATGGAAGCGGCAGCTTCATCCAGAGAGGCGTATTCTTCCACATTCACGCTGTAAGCATCGCACAGAGCCTGCTTGGCCTGGTCGGTGTCACGGTAACGGGCACCGGTCTCAGGATCAAAGATGTAAGCCGTACCCAGGATTCCGTATGCGCCGGAGCGGGCCGGAGACACGGTGGCCGCGAAGTCTTCCTTATCATAGGTCAGTGCCACTGCCTTCCGGAAATTCAGCACGGTCATCGTCTGCAGGTCAAACTTTTCGGTGTCGAAGTCTTCCGCGGCTTCACGCTCGTTGAGCTTGTCCAGGTATCCGTTGAGGATCAGGAAGTAGATGGTCTCGGAGGGCGTGAAGTACACATAGTCGCTGTTGCGGTAGGACGCAAAGTCCTCGCTCTGCAGACCGTAAGCCATCACCAGTCCCTTGAGGAACATCAGCTTCCGGGTAGAAGATTCCGCCACAACCTGGGTATCGATTTCATCGGTCATATAGAAGGGATAGGTTTCGCCGTCCACGGGATCGACATACACATGCTTGCCGTCCTTGTAGCCGAACCAGTTCTCATTGCGCACAAAGTGCATGTTCTTGTCGGCTTCGTAGTTGACCAGCTTGTAGGGGCCGTAGGAGCAGGTGGTTTCCACAGAAGTGTTATAGGTGGAGGTGAAGGTATCTCCGGTGGGCTTCAGGCTGGCTTCGTAGATATCTTCCTTCACGATCCAGTTGCCGCTCAGGTTGTAAAGCAGATTGAAGCCCTTCAGGCTCTTGGTCAGGACCATCGTGATCTGATAATCGCCGGTTTTGTACAGACCGACGGTTTCGAAGTCAACTTCGGGATAGGTCTTCTCCACGACGAAATAATTGGGCAGATCGTCTTCGGTTTCGCCCCAGGCATCATTGCCCGTGGTTACGTCGGCGTACAGCTCATAGTTTTCATCGGTCAGCGGAATCAGGCCTTCTTCATCTGCCATCTCGGTCAGCTTTTCCCAGTTAGTCATGCTGAAATACGCATCGCCGTAGGCATCCACATAGTCCTTCAGCGTGTTGCCGCTGGTCCAGTCCAGGGGATAATCCACAGCCAGATACACCGGGAATCCTTCTTCGGTGGTGTATGCGCCGTCTTCGCCTTTTACCAGATCGGCAAAAGCATATTCGCCGCTCACACCGTTATCCACCTTGACCACCTGACCTGCGTTGGCGTAAGCTTCCGCGCCAGCGATGGACAGCGTCTGGGCATAATAGTCGGTCGCGCGGTAATTCTGCAGTTTGGGGTCAAGGAGACGCTGCATCGAATACACATAGGTATCCGCATTGATGGGAGTTCCGTCTTCCCAAACACAGTCCGGGTTCAGATCGATGATGTAAGCATAGCCGCTGGTGGCGGATTCGGGAATGCCGAATTCCGGATGCTCGGCTTTCACCTGCTCGGTCACGTCCACGGGTTCAGCCGCGGCCATTTCGGGCACGATCACATATCCGGCGAAGGGCTCGACGCCTTCGACGGGATGCAGCTCATCATTGAAGATGAAGGTATACAGACCGTCCTGAATGAAATCGGCCGGATAGCCGTCATCCGTGGTCTGGTAAGTGTGCGGGTTCCAGTTCGTAGCCAGCGTGGACACATCATCCTTGTAGATGTACTTGCCGGCTTCGCCGGTCAGTTCCACGGTGATTTCTTCCGCAGGCTCTTCGGTGGCTTCTTCGGCGATACCCAGAACGGGCAGCAGAGCCATCAGCACCGCAAGCAGAAGTGCCAGGGTCTTCTTCATGTTGTTTCCTCCTCTGAATGATAATCTCTTTCTAAAAAGAGTTTCAAATCATTCTACCGAAAAATCATGGTTTTGTCAAACAGAAAAAGAACGAAAAAGAACATTGTATGACAGAGTTCCAGTCCTTTCCCCGTCTTTGGAGCCGGAACTTACCCTTTACTTCATGAAAAAGAACATTCCGCTCAAAACGCAGCTCGTCTTTGCGCTTCAGGAAACAGAACGTACCTTTCGCGAAGCGGC
>CADBNX010000283.1 GCA_902796115.1 uncultured Eubacteriales bacterium | reverse complement strand
TGGAGCCACCTGGAGCTGCGCCGCTTCTTCGGCTATGAGGGCATCCTCAACGAAAGCACCGCCGAGGAGGTCTACCGGCTGTGCAACGAAAAGCTGCGCCGGGACGATTTCGGCGTGCGCGACCTGGTCAGGCGCAGCAACGTGGAGATCATCTGCACCACCGACGATCCCGTGGATTCCCTGGAATACCACGAGAAGCTCGCCGCGGACAAATCCTTCGCCACCGCCGTGCTCCCCGCCTGGCGTCCCGACAAGGCGATGAACATCGAAAAGCCCGCCTGGAGCGATTACATTAAAAAGCTCGAAGACGTTTCCGGCGTCGCCGTCGCCTCCTTCGCCGACCTTAAAAAGGCGCTTATAGTCCGCATGGACCATTTCGCCGCGCACCGCTGCAGCCTCAGCGACCACGCGCTGGATTACGTGATGTACGCGCCCGCGTCCGACGGGGAGATCGAAAAGATCTTTTCCGCCCGCATGAAGGGCGTCCTTCCCGGCGAGGAAGATCAGGCGAAATTCAAAACCGCATTCATGCGCTTCGCCGCCGGGGAATACACCCGCCGCGGTTGGGTGATGCAGCTGCACTACGGCTGCCGCCGGGACAATAACCCCCCGATGTTCGACCGCCTCGGCCCGGATACGGGGTACGACTGCGTCAACAACACCGCTCCCAGCACGCAGACCGCGGCCTTCCTCGGCGCGCTCAGGAGCGACGATATCCTGCCCAGGACGATCCTTTACAGCCTCAACGCCAACGACAACGCCGCCATCGACACCATCTGCGGCTGCTTCCAGGACAGCTCCGCCGTCTGCAAGATCCAGCACGGCAGCGCCTGGTGGTTCAACGACCATTTCGACGGCATGATCGACCAGCTCCGTTCCTTCGCGAGCCTCGGCTATCTGGCCGGCTTCGTGGGCATGCTCACCGACAGCCGCTCCTTCCTGAGCTATCCCCGGCACGAGTACTTCCGCCGCATCCTCTGCCGCGTGATCGGCGAATGGGTGGAGCAGGGCATGTTCCCCTGCGAAACGGAAGCCCTGAAGGAGATCGTGAAGGATATCAGCTACCGCAACGCGAAGAATTATTTCCGCTTCGACACCGCCAAATAACCGCCGCGTCAGCCTTTTCCGTATTTTTCCTCAAACGCGTCCAGGATGCCCTGCCGCCTTTCGTCCAGGAAGGTCAGGGCATTCTTTCTGATATTTTCGGGGATCCCGTAATACGCCTCCGCGATGCCGCCGGCCATCGCGGCGATGGTGTCGCTGTCCCCGCCGATGGAGACCGCGCCGCGGACGGCGTCCTCAAAGGAGTCGGATTCCAGGAACGCCTCGATGGCCTGGGGCACGCTGCCCTGGCAGGAAACGTCGAATTCGTAACGCGGCCGGATCTCGTCCAGCGTAAAATCCAGCGGATAATAGTTATCCCGGATATGGCCACGGATCTCGCCCATGTCCGCGCCCTGCCGGGCCAGCCAGATCGCGGAGGTGACCGCCCGGGCGCCCTTCATCCCCTCCGGATGATTATGGGTCACCCCGGTCACGGCGTCCGAAAGCCGCAGCGCCTCCTCCAGCGATCCCGCCGCCCACGCGCAGGGCGAGACCCGCATGGCGGCGCCGTTCCCCCAGCTGCCGTAGGGCCTGGGCTCACCCGACTGCAGCCACCGCCAGAACCGCCCGCCGAACCCGTAGGGATACGCGCGGCCGATCTCCCGCATGCAGGATACGGCATATTCCGGCAGCCTGTCCGCGTCGCCGCCGCTCTCCAGAATGGCTTTCGCCACCGCGAGGGTCATATTGCTGTCGTCCGTGGTGCGGCAGGGCCGCACCATCAGCACAAATTCCTTCGATTTGTGGTTTTCCCATTCAAAGCGGGAACCCGCGATGTCGCCGATAATCGCGCCGAGCATGACGGCACCTCCAATCGGATGTTTTTTTCCGTACACGGTCCGAAGCGTTCCGGATCCGCAAGCCCAATATACGCCTGCGGACGGCGCATTGCAATACAGAAGG
>CADBNX010000282.1 GCA_902796115.1 uncultured Eubacteriales bacterium | reverse complement strand
TTTCGATGTTCAGCCTGTCATACATCCCGATCAGCTCATCTCCCCCGAGGAACCGGCCGTGCGTGTGGAAATTAGCCGGAATGAGCTGCGGATAAGCCGTCGCATGCGCGTGAATGTCGATTTTTCGGATGGTTTCCATGAAATAAGCCTCCTCATTCGTCCGGAACCGGTACGTCTGATTCACGACGGGATTTCGGATATCATACCATATTTATTGAATTATGACCAGATATTTGCCTGTCAGCCGTGCAGGGAAAACAGCGGAATCGTGGAATATTCTCATTGGGAATACTGCTCTATGGAATGGATCACCTTTGATTTTTCCCCGGGAAAGTACGCTCAGGAGGCTTCTGATGATAAAATTTCTTTCTCTGCTTCTTCCCTGCATGCTGATTGACGGAACCGCCCGCTGTGAATCCGCGGATTCAAAGGCTTCCCCGCAAATCAGTCTGCTGGCGATGAATGTCGGCAAGGCGGACTGCTTCCTGCTTCAAAGCGGTAATTCCGCCTATCTGATTGATACGGGCACAAAAAAATCGGCCGACCGGATCCTTGAGATTCTCAATTCCCGCGGCGCGGCGCGTCTGAACGGAATCATCCTGACGCATACGCACGCCGATCACGCGGGCGGTCTGAAGAAGATCATCGATTCCGGGTTCCCTGTGGACGCGGTTTACGCTCCGGCCTTTTACGCGCTGAAAAAAGAGGACGGGAAACACCCGATTGAAAAAGCGCTGAAAAAGGGAAAGGAAACGGCCGCCGTCTGGCTGCATGCCGGGGATGAGATCCCGCTGGACGGCGGGCGCATCCGGGTCATCGGACCCGTTGAAAAAAGCGATGTTGAAAACAATAACTCGCTTGTGCTGCTGGTCGAAGGCGGCGGCGGAACCATGCTGCTCACCGGAGACATGGAGCTTCCGGAAGAGCAGACCCTGCTGCGGGCGGGCCTGCTGACCCCGGTTGATGTGATCAAAATCGGCAATCACGGGGAAGGCGACGCCACCGGCGAAGCGCTGATCGCGGCAGTGAGGCCTTCTTACGCGGTCATCTCCACCAATACGCAGGAAGAGCCGGATACGCCCGATCCGCGTGTTTTAAAGCTTCTCAGACAGTATCGGGTCCAGGTTTTCCAGACGCAGCAAGCGAATACCGGCGTACTGATCAGTATCAAAGACGGACAGGTATCATGCACGATGGAGTAGCATCACACTTGTCTGTCAGCAGGTGACGATTCACAGGCATCGTTTCCTCCGCGATAACAGGACCATGCAAGTCAGGCTTGAATGATTTTTCTCGATTTCAATTTTATTTCGCTGTTCATCAGGCGTTCTTCCTGTTATGATACCGGTGTACAGAGGAGGTGCTGCGAATGGAAATCGGAGCAAAACTGTCCGCCGCAAGAAAGAACGCGGGATTCACCCAGGAAGCGCTCTCTGAGAAGCTGGGCGTCACGCCGCAGGCCATCAGTACCTGGGAAAGGAATGAGAACGTCCCTGACACCAGAAATCTGATCGATCTGGCGCGTATCCTTGAGATTTCTCTGGATGACCTGTTTTCCGAATCGGACGCTCCGTCATGGGAACTCAGGAGCCCGACGTTCAGTCCGGAACACATGTACACCTATGTGAAAGCCAGGGCGCAGGCTGAAAAGCTGAATCAGACGCTGGCCGCGCTGCCCCTCATGCGGGAGAAACACAGCGGACAGTTTCGGGAAGGCATCGCCCGGGTGCCGTACGCGGTCCATCCGCTGACGCTCGCCTGTCATGCCTTGGCAATGGGGCTTGCGGATGATGATATCGTCGCTGCCGCGCTGCTGCACGATGTGATCGAGGATACCGGTACGCTTCCGGATGAGCTGCCCGTCAGCAGCCGTGTGCGCGAAGCGGTCTGCCTGGTTTCCTACAACACGTATCAGGGAGACAAAAAAGACATCAAGCCGCTGTATTATGCCAACATCCGGCAAAACCCGCTGGCTTCCCTGATCAAATGCATCGACCGGTGCAACAATCTGGCCTGTATGGCGGACGGCTTCACGAAAAAAAAGATGAAAACATATGTCGTCGAGACCGAAAAGTATGTTCTGCCGCTGTTGGATGTCATCAAAGAAGTACCCGCGTACAATAACGCGGCATGGCTGCTTCGCTATCAGATCATCACGATGCTGGAAACATTCAAGCGGCTGCTGTATCCTCATTTATGGCAGCTATTCCTTCGACACGATCGGCAATAACATCCTGTATGAAATCATCATTATGATATTCCAAGTTAATTGGAATGTCGAAATCCAGAACGATTTGGCGCAACCAATTGTCGAACTCAGCCTTTGGCAACCGATTGCCTTTCAGATCTTCATACCGCTACGCCAAGTACCGGAGGATAGGATCGGCTATACCCTCATAAGTTGTAATGCCCTTATCTATCAGCGATGCAATCGCTATAAACGCTGTACTGTACGTCTTCGTACAATCAGGCAGTTTATATGTAACGAAGCCTGTTTGTCGTACTTAAACATCAGACATGAACCTCATAAAAGCTAATCCTGCTCCAACTGGAAAGGGATTTCTTCTATGCTGATCCTTAACTTAACGGCTTTTTACGGCATTCCCGGGCAATTAAGAAAGGCAGAGCCAAAACTCTGCCTAACTTAATGACATTGTGGGGTTGAAGGGGACCGCAGGACCCTTCAGTGAAATCCGCAGGACCGGCTTTGCCGGGCCGAGGAGAATTTTCGCGGAGGTTAGCTTGCCATCCGGGAGCGAAAATTCATTCCTTGCGGATTTTGCGCCCGGAAAATCCTTGATTTTCAGCAAAATCCGATCGAGCGATACGCATCCGGCGTATCGCTCGATGGGGCTGTGCAACAGCCCCGGCTTTTCCCTAAAGACCGCGGCCCGAA
>CADBNX010000281.1 GCA_902796115.1 uncultured Eubacteriales bacterium | reverse complement strand
CCGCGCGGGAAAATGCCGCCGCTGCCTGTACAAGGCAAGTATAACACGGCACGCGGCATGTGACAAGCGTTCGCTGCTGTTCAAGCGGTGACGTATTTGCGTATGTTGTTTTCCATGGAACGGACACTCGGGAAACCCGCCTCCCGGGCTGCCTGCGCGGGGGCGGTCCCGTTCTGAAGGGAAACGTACGCGTGCTGCGCGCGCAGCTGCCAGAGGCGGGCGGTGAGGGTCATCCCGGTACGCTTCCTGAATACGCGGTTCAGGTGATCCGGGGAAAGGCCGAGCTGGCGGGCAAGTGCGGCGACGCGGAAGGGGGAGGCGTAATGCCGGGCCAGGGATTCCTCCGCCGCCTGCGCCCAGTCAGGGGCGGAAACGGGGTGCAGGGCGGGCTGTGCGGCAGCGTCCGGATGAGCCTTCCGGTACCGGCCGGGCGTGAGCCCCGTTTTTTTACGGAAAAAACGCTGGAAAGCGCCCGCGTCCTGAAAGCCGACGTTCATCGCGACGGCGGCGACGCTCTGCCGCCCTTCGCGCAGCAGGCGACGGGCAAGGGAAAGGCGGCTCATGTCGATATACTCCTTCAGCGAAACCCCGTTTTCCTTCAGAAACACCCTGGATAGCACGGCAGGGGAAACGTAGAGCCGCCGCGCCGCTTCCTTCACGGTGGCGACGCCGCTCAGGTTTCCGATCAGACGCAGCGCTTTGGCGGAAAGCGAGTATTCGTTGCGCAGCAGGAAGGCGCGCACTTCGTCCGGGTCTGCGCGTGACAGTGTTTCCTGCAGGGCGGCCTGCAGCAGAAGCGCGCTTTGCCGCATGCGCTCCGGATCGCAGCACGGCAGGGCCAGGTAGGCTTCCCGTGCTTCCCGGCTGTCCATACCGAGCAGGGAAAGGCTTTCGCTTTCCGGGCGCCGCTCGCTGTCAAGCCGGCACTGACCCAGGAAAACGAGCGCGGCGGTCCGGCCCTCAAAGCGGATCGGCACAAGGCATTCCGTAAGCCCCGCGTGGCAGCGGCGCGTCAGGGGTTCCTCCGCCTGTTCCGCGAGACGCATGCCTTCGTCCAGATCGCATACGATGCAGCGCTCGCGTCCGCCCGGCAGGTCGCGTACGTGCTCACAGAACGCGCAGCCGTGATGGCGGATCTCCCGGTCCGCGGACTGCAGCAGCCCCAGGTGCTGCATGAGCCCGGTGCAGTCATACACGCAGACTCCCGCGCCGCTCAGCGCGGACGCGGCCTGAAGCAGGTTCAGAAAATGGGCGCGGCGGGGTTCGGCATTCATGGCGGGCCTCCTGTGGGTGATTGGCGCGCGCCGCCTGCGAAACGGACGGCTGTGAAACGGAACGGTGCTTTCGCGTGGCGCAGCGGACGCGTGTCCGTTCCTTTCTTCATTTTAGCGGATAACCTGCATATTGCAATACTTATGTCGGAAAATTCAATATTTCGTGTATATTTTGCAATAGCCAGATCGGATTTTTTGTCCTACAATAAGAACAGAGAAAGGGGGAGTTTGATGGCGTATGTAGTCAAACAGGGGTGCACATTCTGCGGCATGTGCGAAGCGGAATGCCCGGTCGGCGCGATCGTGCTCAAAAAGGACGGCGCGCAGATCGATCAGGAGAAATGTATTCAGTGCGGAAACTGCGCGGAGAACTGCGCATCCGAAGCAATCGTCGAGGTGGAGGACGCTTAGGGCGTTCCGAAGAAAGGAGCAGAAATGATCAATCTGGAAAAAACCAGTCAGGGCATCAAAACGGCGGCAAAAGAGCTGCCGGTCATGGGCTTTTATGACGTGATCGTCATCGGAGGCGGCGTCGCGGGCTGCGGCGCGGCCATGGCGGCCGGGAAGCGCGGCATGAAAACGCTGATCCTGGAAACCTTCACGGCCCTGGGCGGACTGACCACGCTGGGCCTTGTGAATATCCCGCTGGATTTCGTATCGGGCCTGGGCAAGGAAATGTTCCAGGAGCTGGAAGCGGTCAAAGGCCTCTGGCACCGCAACACCGACCCGGAAAAGCATAAGCTGGTGCTGGACCGGATGATCAGGAAATACAACGTGGAAGTGCTCTTCCACTCCCAGGTGATCGATTCGATCGTGGACGGAGATGCGATCGTGGGCGTCGTGATCCAGACCAAGACTGGCCCGAAAGCCATCATGGGCAAGCAGTTCATCGACGCGTCCGGCGATTCCGACGCGGCGTACTACGCGGGCGCGGAAACGGTATGCGGCCGCCCGAAGGACGGCATGAGCCAGGGCTGCTCGCTGGAGTTCATCCTCTCCGGCGTGGACTGGGACCGCTACGTCACCTCCCCGCAGAAAGCGGACGACCCGAAATGGCTGAAAGCCATCCGCCGCGGGCTTGAGAGCGGCGCGCTGCCCTATGAAGTGGACAATCACCTGAACTGGATCACGCATCTGCCCGGCCGGCCGGAGCACTGCGGACAGGACGAGGTGAGCATCTGCTTCGCGCATTCCCGCAACTGCTATCCGATCGATACGCATGACCTGACGAGGATGTATTTTGAGGGCCGCGAACAGGCGAACTTCCTGGCGAAATTCATCAAAGAGAACATTGACGGCTTCCAGAACAGCTGGCTGTCCTCCACGGGCGCGCTGATGGGCGTGCGCGAAAGCCGCCGCATCGTGGGCGAATATGTGCTGACCGCGTCGGATATCGCGCATCTGCGCAAGTTTGACGACGTCATCGCCATGTCCACGCACGGCTATGATATCCACAATTACGAAGGCCCGGGCAATGTGAAATGGGCTGCCATGGAAATCAACGGCAAAACGCAGTACGTGATCTGCAACGCCGGCGGATGGGGCTCCACCACGCCGCCGCCGGGCGGCGCGCCGCTGGTGGACTGCAACGGCCGTCCCGGGGACGAAGCGGAATTCGAGCCCGGCGGATACTACGATATCCCGTACCGTGCGCTGGTTCCGAAGAAGCTGGATAACCTGCTGGCCGCCGGAAGGAACCTGTCCAGCGACGTGGAAGCCCAGAGCGGCGCGAGACTGATCATGTGCTGCTTCTCGATGGGCGAGGCGGCGGGCACCGCGGCCGCGCTGTGCGTGAAGAAGGGCATCCGTCCGCGCGACCTGGACCGCGTGGAGCTGCAGACCGAAATGATCGCTTCCGGCGTGAACCTGGGCCAGGGCAGCCGCGAGATCCCGGGCCTGCCCAAGGAGCTCTCTTCCGCCTTCGAGGATGCGTACGCCAACGGGGAACTGTTCACGAAGGAGCGGATCGAGGAAAGCAAAAAATCGGGCCGCCGCCATCTGGACAGCAATATCCCGAATCCGTGGGACGGAAAGTGGTAAGAATAAAACCGGACGAGGGGCTGCCGCGTTTGCGGCAGCCCCTCGTTTGAATTCGGATCATTGCCTGCGGACCGTGACGAAAAACACATCATCCCCGACCAGCACGGCGGCTTCGCCTTCCCCGACGGCCCTGAGGGAATCATCCGCCACCGCGGGATCGGAACTGAACCCCTGCCGCGCCTCGGTGAAGCTTTCTCCCGTCTGAAGGGTCAGGAACCGGGAATGCGCTTCGAGCCAGTCGGTCCAGGAAAGGGCGTAACCCGATTCCCGGTTTTCATGAATATAAAGATATATCGCGCGCGCCATCACACAGCGGATCTTCTGATCATAGCTTTTCTCCGGTTTTGCGCGTTCCAGCAGATTGCCGCTGCCGGTGTCCGCCTGATGACCCAGGATGTCTTCCACGGGCGTATCCGGCTTCTGCATCATCTCATACACGGTCATGAATGCGCCGGTACGGCCTGAACCGGCCTGGCAGTGAAAATGGAGCCAGGCATCCCCCGGAAGGTCTTTCGCAAAATCGATAAAGGCGTCGATCACCCCGGACGGCGGCCAGCAGTGATCCGGGCAGGCCAGACGCAGGTAACTGAATCCCGCTGCTTCGACCAGGGCTCGTTCCGTGTTCCAGGTTTCCGCGAGCATGTCCATTCCGCTTACCGGCAAGTCGTTTTCCGACGTGAATGCGGTGACGGTTTTGCCTGTTACGGCGCCAAGCTCCT
>CADBNX010000280.1 GCA_902796115.1 uncultured Eubacteriales bacterium | reverse complement strand
TAACGGTAAAAGAATTCGCGGTTGTACAGCCCGGTCAGCTGATCGCGCTCCGTCCAGTGAATAATGTCCCTGTCCTCAAAAAGCTCGATCGTCCGGTAAATGCGCGCCAGCACGACCTCCTGCCTGGGATAGGGCTTGGGAATAAAATCAATCGCTCCGTGACGCAGGCATTCCACCTCGGCGTCCTGATCTGCCGTCATCACGATGACCGGCAGGGCAGCGGTTTTTGTGTCTCCTTTGAGCTGACGAAGAATCACGGTACCGTTCATATCCGGAAGATTCAGATCCAGCAGCACGAGGCTGATGGAGCTGATCTGATCCTTCAGGATCTGCTGTGCCTGCGAGCCGGTTTCCGCAAAAATGAGATCATACGCTTCCCGGAGCATCATCGCGAGTATTTCCCGGTTGATCATTTCATCTTCGATAACCAGTACTTTCGGTTTTCTGTCGGAAAGGTGAAACTTCAAACGGTTTTTCGTCATTTCATTCATCCTCCAATAACAGCTTTATGATCATCATGTACCGGATCAAAGCCTGCGTTTCCCGGCTCACACGGCTTGACGTGATCCCTGTCCCGACCCATGACTGTCCACCGGATTATTGTACCACATTCCGTGTTTTTTTCAAGACGCCGCGGGATTGCTTCCGGCGCAGCCGGGCGTATGACGGCGCCGTCCTTTGTTCCGGATCGTCTGCCGTCAAACACGGACCTCATTTTATCAGCCCAAACAACAATTACATACCGCTTTTATTCCGGGCAGTCAGCATGCCGAAAGCGTTCTGCGCGATGCCCAGCAGCATCATGACGCATCCGGCTTTCACAAAACGCCCGCAGGATTCCGCATATCGCTTCAGCGGGGACGCATATTCCGTCAGCGCGGCTTTGCGCGTGCCGAACTCCCGGAATACGGCGAGGAACGATTCGGGATCGGACGGATTTTCCGGGATCCATTCCGGAAACACATACGCCGGCTCCAGCGCCAGGCGCACAAGCCCATACAGGAAACCCGCCGCGAGCAGGACCCGAAGCAGGCAGCGCAGCACGCACGGCAGGGAAAGGAAAATGAGCTTTCCGGCATATACGTGCTCCCGCTTTTCCCGGAGCCGGGAAATCTCTTTCCGGATTCCGCCCGTCACGCGCCTGAGCAGCGGGGGCGCGAAACAAAGGCCGACAAACACAGCCAGGTATCTGAGCGGCAGCAGCGCGCGGCTTTTTTCCTTGGAAAGGGAAATTGCCTGCCCGCCTCCCGCGAGGGCTTCCTGCGCCGCGGAGGCAAACATGGCAAGGCTTCCGGCGTTTTTCGCGGCAAGGAACTGCATATCCGTATCCGCAAAGGGCATGTTTTTGAGCGGGATGAAGAGCGCCCGCTCCCAGGTTTCGCCGGCCCGGCGCGCGGAATCGAACACGCCGACCACGGTGTATTCCCTGCCGTTCACCTCTACCTTTCCGCCCGTACGCTCCCGGTCGCCCCACAGCGCGAAGCACAGCTCCGCGTCCGCGATCGCCACCGGTTTTCCTTCCGTGATTTCATCTTCGCCGATCGTTCGTCCTTCAAGGAGGGTGCGGTGATAAATCTCCCGCCAGCCGCTGCCCGCAGCGATCACCGCCGAATCCGCCTTTCTGCCTCCCGACATGACCGTTTCGCTGCTTTTCAGCGCCCAGGCCGTCCAGTCCGCCGCGGGCAGCGTCTGCCGCGCGGCGGACAGCGCGGCGAGAAGCCGGTCTTCCTGCCGGAGCGACTGTGCGGACGCGTCCAGCTTCACCGCTGATTCGCAGCGGTCCGGCAGTTCCGTCAGCCGGAAAACGCCCCAAAGCGCCAGCAAAAGACCCGGGATCACGAGCAGAAGTCCGGGAAGGGAAAACTTCCTTTTATGCGGCCGAGTGGTTTTTTCCATGCTTTCTTCCTTTACTGCTTCGGATATTCCATGACCGTGCCGCCCTCCGTCAGCTCGCGGTCTTCCATATAAGCCAGCTGATAACGGCCCAGTTCTTCCTGCAGCGCGGCGACCCCGTCCGCCTCATCCAGCACCGTCACGTCCATTTTCCGCACCTTCATCACCGTGCCGTTGAGCGCGGTATCCTCCGTTTCGATCACATACACATAGCGCTGGTCCCCGCTTCCGTGCAGCGCGGAAACCGGAAGCAGCGTTACGGGGTTCGCGGACTGCAGGTTTACCTGCACCGGGATCTCCATGGACGAAAGCTGCCAGAGCGAACCGACAGCGCCGGTCATATCCTTGCTCACCGCGATATACGCGCACAGCTTCGTATCCCGGTTATAGCCGGTTTTCTGGATCTTTGCCTTGACGGCGCTGTCCCCGCTGCCGACGTAGACGGTATCACCCTTCGCGATTTTCCGTTTTTCGCCGGAGATATCCGCCTCGATCAGCGGTTCCCCGTCTTCGCCCGTCATGGCATACAGCGCGCTTTTCCCGTCATAGCTTTCCCCCGTCTTTACGGAAACGGAAACGATGTACCCCGCGTGCGGCGCGCGGATTTCCGACAGACGCTGCCCGAGCAGGCTGAAATCGGACAGCGCTTTCTGCGCGTCGGAGAGCTTTTCCTCCGCGCTGTCGCGCTCCCGGATATAGTTCCAGATGGTATCGTCGATGCCGTAGCGCGACACTTTTTCAAACGCGGCCTTCTCCGCTTCCAGCGCGTCAGCGGTTTTCTGCCAGTCCGCCCGGGCCTCTTTCAGTTTTTCCTGTGTTTCCGCATCGCCGTTTTCCCCGGTGCGAAGCAGCGCGTCCAGGGTCATCCGTGCTTCCGCCTCGTCCCGGACCGCCTGCCGCATGGCGGAAAAGGCCTCCGCGTACGCCTCTTCCCGCGCGGTCAGCCTGACGCCGCTGTTTGCGCGTTCAAACTCGACCTTCGCGTCCAGCGCCTGGGTTAAGGCTGCGCGAAGCTCCTTTTCCCGTTCCGCTTCGTTCTGCACGGCAAGGGAAAACAGGAGATCCCCTTCCTTCACCCGGTCGCCGGCGCGCACGTACACCTGAAGGGTCTGCGTTTCCTGTCCTTCGGCCTGAACCGTGATTTCCTCCGTATCCGAGTACACCAGTTTTCCCGTCAGCTCCACGCGCTGCGTGAACTTTCCGTTCCGGGCCGTCGTGATTCTCACCTTCGGCGTCACGATGCTGCGCACCGTGCCCGAAAAATACATGCACAGCGCCGCCGCCGCAAAAAGGATGATCAATCCGCGGATCGCGATTTTCCTTGTTTTCATCTGGCCATGGCCGGTCCTTTCCGTTATTTCAGTTCCGTCAGCTGGATGCCGGATACGATATCATCCAGGAAAAACAGATAGATGAAGAACGCAGGCAGGATATAGAGCGCCGCGCCGGCAAACTCAATGCCCGTCGGTTTTTCGATCAGCCGGTTGAACACCACGCTGAGCGGCTGCATTTCTTCCCGATGGCTCAGGAAGGTCATCGGCTGCTCCACCATGTTCCAGGCGTCCGCGAAGGAAAGCGCCAGCGCGGCCCCGATGACCGGCCGGCATACCGGCAGCACGATATGCAGATAGCAGCGCACCGTACCGCAGCCGTCCAGCTGCCCCGCGTCATACAGTTCCCGGGGCACGGACACCATGTACTGCCGGATGAGGAACACATAAAACGGCATGAACCACTGCGGCAGAATGACCGCCCAGACGGTGTCCAGCAGATTGAAAGTGCGCAGCATCAGTACGTTGGGCACCATGGTCACCTGGAAGGGCAGCAGCATCAGCATGATGAGCAGGAAAAACAGCGCGTCCCGGCCGCGGAAGCGAAACGCGCTGAGCGCGTACGCAAGGGACGGCACAATGACGGCCTGCCCCAGCAGGATGCACACCGTATACATCACGGACAGCATGAACCGCTGCAGGATCGCCGTATCCCGGATGAGCACCTGCCAGTACTGACCGATGGAAAACATATCCGGACTGAGCAGGATGCGCATCCATTTTTCTTCCGAAACCGAGCCGCGCGCAGCCAGATACGCCTTGATCTCCTCCTGGGAAAAAAAGGAATAAATCACGGTCAGCGCGACCGGCAGCAGCATCAGGAGCGCGATCAGGGTCAGGAACGCGCGCGTGGTCAGATACCGCTTTTTTCTTTTTCCGCGCGATACAGCCGTCATGCGTCAGCTCCTTCCAGCGCGCGCAGGGTTTTTTTCTGGGCCAGAAACAGCAGCCCGAAAACCGCGAACACGATCAGCGCGAAGCTGTACGCGGCGGTCGTCACGTTCTGGTAGTTCAGCTTGGCGTACATGTTGTTCATGTAATTCTGCAGGGTATACACCTCGTAATCCGGATACGCGCCGCCGATGAAGTACACCTCGCGGAAAATCCGGAACGCATTGACCCATTCCAGGATCATCACCAGAAAACAGGTGGGCAGCACCTGCGGCAGCGTAACGAGGAAGCTCTGCTTCCAGAACCCTGCGCCTTCCAGTGTGGCGTATTCGTACAGCGGCTCCGGCACCGTCTGCATGGCGGACAGGTAAATCACCACCGCGAACCCGAGGTTCTTCCACACAAACAGCAGAACCACGGGAACGCGCAGCATCACGCCGGACAAAAACTGCACCCTGCTGCCCGTCAGCACGGAAAGCAGGCGGTTCACCGGCCCGCCGTAGTCAAACAGCAGCAGCCAGATCAGCAATATCGCGGAGGACGGCATCACGTAGGGCATCATCATGCTGTTCCTGAAGAAATGCCCGCCTTCCTTGAGCCGGTTCAGCAGGATCGCAAGAAAGAAACCCAGCGCCCACACCAGCGGCGCGCAGATGACCGACAGCAGCATGGAATTGCCAAGCCCCAGCCGGAACATGCTGTTGCTCCACACGCGCGCGTAATTATCGAACCATACGAACCGGTTCTCCCACGACCCGTCGGTGAAGGAGTAATACACACCCCCGATGAAGGGAACGATGTAAAACACCATCACACCGGCGAGCCCGGGGAGCAGAAACAGCCAAAGGCTTTTCCTGTGCTGAAACAAGATTATTTCCCTTCCAGAATCATCATCTGTGTCTTTTTATCCGCCTGACGCAGGAATTCATCCACGCTGATTTCACCCTGCGCGGCCTGAAACATGGCCTCAAAGATTTCGCCGTCTCCGTTGCTGAAGAGCACGTTGCTGCGCCGGATGAAAAGCCGGTCCGCGATGGCGGTATAGGAATCGATGCCTTCCCGGCTTACCTCCCAGGAATAGCTCTCGCTTTCTTCGCGCCACTGCTTCAGGTTTTCCAACTGTTCTTCCAGCTCACGCTTTTCCTCGGCAGACTTGCTTTCCGCGATCATCTTTTCCGTTTCGGCGATCGATTCGTCGTAATACTTCATGTTTTCTTCATACCAGCTGCCGCGCACGGGTTCGTTGTCCTTCGGGGAAAAAGTATACTGCGTGCTTTTGTTCATCGCGGAAGGGATGTTTTCCAGAAACTGCACGGCCAGTTCCTTTTTCTGGGAAAACGGGTTCATGAAAGCAAACACCGCGTTCACGGGATACGCGGGAGCGCAGTCGCCGCGCACGGAAAGCGGCCAGGCCGTGAACGGGCTGCGCCATCCGCTCATATCGCTCAGCATATAGCTGCTCCAGTTCTGGATCAGAACCTCGCTGTTTTCCTCTGTCTCCGAGACAGGGCCCTCTTCCCAGTTGAATTCCTCCGGAAGGCCCAGCGCGGCCAGATCAAGATCCATCACCGCGTTCAGCGCGGCGCGCAGATCCTCGTTCATGAAGCCGTCTTCCATGCGGTCCATGCGGCCGCACTCGTCCAGATAGGTGGTAATCGTGCTGTAAAACAGGTTTTGCCGGAAATCGTCCTGTGTGTAGTACATCTCCGTCAGCCTGATATCGCTCTCTTCCAGCCTGTCCGGCAGGGTTTCAAGGAAATGGACGAAACCGGTCACATCCGTCGGGATCTCATCCGGGCTGATCCCGATCTTCTCAAACGCTTTCAGATTCAGGGATATCAGGCTGTCCCCATATGCGCGCACCGGATAGCAGATCAGCTTTCCGTCCCGCATGCAGGCCTGCCGGTACACCTCATACATCTCCGCCGCCGATTCTTTCAGCACGTCGGACGCGATTTCAGGCATGTAGCCGCGGTCATAGAGCGTGCCGAATTCCGGCGAATCCCCGGACAGAATGTAAACATCCACGGAGCTGTCCCGGTTCATCATGTTTTCCACGATCTGGTCACCGCTCTCCGTCAGGTAAGCGTCCACATCGCCATGGGCGTTGATGAAGCGGTAGTAAGCGCCTGTCACCGCGTTGTCGTAGCGGTACGG